>CAYSWE010000177.1:0-8593 GCA_964434515.1 uncultured Phycisphaerales bacterium
CCTGTTTCTGGGGAACCTGGATGCGAAACGCGACTGGGGGCATGCGCGTGACTATGTTGAAGCCCAGTGGCTCATGTTGCAGGAGGATGTCCCGGACGATTTCGTGATCGCGACAGGCGAGCAGCACTCGGTGCGGGAGTTCGTCGAAGCCGTCGCAGACGAACTCGGTATGTCGCTTCGCTGGGAGGGCAGCGGCGTTGACGAGTGCGGCATCGACGCCGCCACCGGCAAGAAGGTCGTGGGAGTGAGCTCGCGCTATTTTCGCCCGACGGAGGTTGAGACGTTGCTTGGCGACGCGACCAAGGCGCGTGAAACACTGGGTTGGGGGCCGCGCACGAGCTTTCCCGAACTCGTTCGCGAGATGGTTGCTGCCGATCTCGAGGGCACGAGGCGAGAACTGCTCCATCGCCAGCACCGAGCGGCGACGGAACGTACCGACGGCGGCGCATGACCATGTCGATGGAGCGCGACGCACGAATCTGGGTGGCGGGCCATCGCGGTCTCGTCGGCTCGGCTCTGGTGCGTCGGCTCGGCAGTGCTGGGTTCGACAATTTGCTCTGTCGCACGCACAGCGAAGTGGATCTGACCGATGCCGCCGCCGTTGCGGCGTTGGTCCGGGCAGAGCGGCCGCAGTTCGTGTTCTTGGCGGCAGCCAAGGTCGGCGGGATTCGTGCGAACGCGACCTTTCCGGCCGACTTCATCCGCGAGAATCTCCGCATCCAGACGAATGTGATCGACGCGGCGCATCGCTTCGGAGTGCGGCGCCTGGTGTTTCTCGGCAGCTCGTGCATCTACCCCAAGCTTGCACCGCAGCCGATGCGCGAGGACGCCCTCTTGACCGGGCCGCTCGAGCCGACCAACGATGCCTACGCGATCGCGAAGATTGCTGGGATCAAGATGTGCGAGTCCTACAATCGGCAGTACGGAACGGACTTCGTCCCAGTCATGCCGACGAACCTGTACGGCCCGAACGACAACTTCGATCTCGAGAACTCGCATGTGCTACCTGCGCTCTTGCGCAAGTTCCACGCGGCCAAGGTGGCCGGCGATGACCACGTGACGATCTGGGGTAGCGGCGCCCCGCGGCGTGAGTTTCTCCATGTCGACGACATGGCGGACGCCTGCGTGTTCGTTATGCAGAAGGCAGGGTTCACCGACCTCGTGAACATCGGTACAGGCGACGACCTGTCGATCCGCGAGTTGGCCGTGCTGATCGGTGAGGTCGTGGGGTTTGATGGCAAGCTCGTCTTCGACGCGAGCAAGCCGGACGGCACGCCGCGCAAGCTTCTCGACGTGAGTCGACTGGCCGAGTTAGGGTGGCGCGCTCAGATTTGTCTGCGGGAGGGGATCGTGTCGACGTACAAATGGTACTGTCTGCATCAGGCGGCGTTAGGCGATACCCGGTGAGCGGCGAGCGCGGCGCGGGGTTGCATGGTGCAGCGAGTCGGCGTTTTGCTGAACGGCAACCTCAACTACCATTTGGATATTCAGGAGCTGCTCACTGATCTGAAGTCAAGGCTCACGCGTGGGGACTTGCGCACGCTTGCCAAGATCTCCGACTATGAGATCGTGCGTGAGCGACCCTCTGGATTCATGCCAGTTCGGTTGTTCGGCCTCGGCTCGCTGTTCAATCGCGTGCTCCCAGCGATTCCCCGAGTTCGCCGGCAGATCCTGTTGATCGAGGGGCATTCGAGTGACGGAACCCGGGAAGAGATTTTGCGCGTGCGCGCTGCCTATGCCGGGTTTTCGGCCGCGAACCTAGTATCGTCAGCCAAGCCATGGCTGCCAAGAAGAGCTTTCATCCGGAGGACACCCGCATCTTCGGTGTTGCGGCGCACATCGACGCCGGCAAGACCACGGTGTCGGAACGGATGCTGTTCGTGTCCGGCGTTCAGTATCGCCCCGGCCTCGTCGACGAAGGGACGACGGTCATGGACCACGAAGCGGAGGAACGCGAGCGTGGCATCACGATTCACTCGGCAGCGATCGAGCTGCCTTGGCACGGCACGCAGTTCACGCTCATCGACACGCCTGGCCACGTGGATTTCACCGCCGAGGTCGAGCGGTGCATGCGCATCCTCGACGGTTGTGTGCTCGTGCTCGACGCCAGCGCCGGCGTCGAGGCGCAGAGCGAAACGGTCTGGCGCCAGGCCGAGGCGCACGGTGTCGTGCGCATTGCGTTCCTCAACAAGCTCGACAAGGTCGGAGTCGACTGGGAGGGGTCGTTGCAGTCGATCCGCGATCGACTCGGCGCGGAACCCGTGCCGCTCCAGCTACCGTTACTCGACGGTGAGGCCATCCGACTTGTCGACCTGATCGGACGGCGTGTCTTTTCCTATGAGGGCAAGACGGCCAGTGCCGCGTGCCTCGAGCAGGAGTGGCCGACCGAATGTCGTGAAGCCTGGGAGCAGGCGCGCGTTGCGTTGATCGAGCAGGTCGCGACCTTCGACGAGGAGTTGCTCGATCGCTACGTTGAGGACGACGTATCCGATGCGCTCCTTGTGGCAGCCATCCGCCGCCAGACACTCGCGGGAGCGATCCTGCCGGTGCTCGGCGGTGCGGCGCTGCGTGGCATCGGGGTGGAACCGCTCATGGACGCGGTCGCGGCCTATCTGCCGAGCCCTCTCGATCGTGCTTCGACGGTCGACGAGCTGGCCCCGTTTGAGCTTGATCCTTCGTTGCCGCTGGCGGCCCAGATCTTCAAGGTCGTCGCTACGCGCCACGGCGCCGTGTCTTGGGTGCGGATCTACCAGGGGTGTCTCGCGCCGAACGATCAGGTGCGCGTGACGCGGACGGGCAAGGTGCAGCGCGTGCATGGCCTGTTCAAGCTTGCAGGCGGCGACACCGAGTCCATCGAGGCTGGTCTCGCCGGCGACGTTTTCGCGCTCAAGGGGCTCAAGGATGTCGTGACCGGGGATGTGCTCGCCGCGCCCAAACACGCCGCGGAGCTGCCGAGTTGGACGTTCCCGCTGCCGGTGATTGCCATGGCCGTCGAGGCGCGCAAGGTCGAGGATCGAGACAGGCTCATGGCAACGCTGGCGTCGCTCGAGATCGAGGATCCGACCATGGACTGGAGGACCGACGACGAGACCGGTCAGTTGCTCGTGTCGGGGATGGGCGAGCTGCACTTGCAGATCCTCGCGAACAAGCTGCAGCGCGATTTCAAGCTGGACGTGCAGCTCGGCAAGCCGCGCGTTGCCTATCGCGAGTCGCTCGGTGGCTCCATTCGGCTGCGCGAGACCGTCACGCGTCATCTGCCAACGAAAGAGGTTCGCGTGTTTCTCGACGTGTCGTTCGAACCTGCATCGGAAGTCGATGCGCCACGCGTGACCGACGCCATGCCGGCGTCGATGCTGGATTCGGCGGCCGGTCGGTTGATCCGTGCGGAAGCCGTCGGGTCGCTACGCTCCGACTTGACAGCCGGGCTGGCGCACGGATTCCCGGCGACGCAAGTCGTCGCCACGATCCATGCGATCGGTGATGACGAGAATCCGTCACCGTCGCTCGAGGACGTGGAGGCCGCGCTCAGCATGCTCGTGCGGCAGTTGGGGAAGCGCGGCGACGTTCGTATTCTCGAGCCCTGGATGGTCGTCGATGTGCGAGTCCCGGAGGAGCATATGTCGCCCGTGCTGGGCGACATCCAGGCGCATGGTGGCGAGGTCCAAAACGTCACGGTCCAGGGGGGCGCCGCGCATCTCGAGGCGCGGGCGCCGCTTTCGAAGCTGCTCGAGTTCACGACCAGGCTACGCTCTCTCACTGCCGGGCGTGGCGGAGCTTCGATGCACCTGGATCGCTATCGTGAGGTGTCTCGGCAGGACCTGCAGCGCTTGTTGGGGTTGACTTGAGGTTGGGAATGCTGGGCGGAGAGGCTGTCGCGGCGTTCTCGAGGCCTACGAACGGCGTTGCCGGAGAGCTGGGATCGCAGGATGCGCGCACAAGCATGCACCTTGCCTATTGACGCTGCCCGGGGGCGCTCCTAAACTCCCTCCCCCTTCGACTCTGCGAGGCCGCCCGACCAGAGTCATAAAGCTTTTGTTCCCAGGGGGTTGCGCTCGATGCGCCGCCTCGGGGCGCCATGGCTGTCATTTGCGGTGTCAGTACCGGTTCCGACACGCTGTGAGCCGGAGAATCGAGCATGCAAGACAAGATCCAAATCCGTATGGAGGCCTACGACCACGAGACGTTGGACCAGGCTGCCGTAGATATCGTCGAAACGGCGAAACGCACTGGTGCGCGTGTGTCGGGGCCGATCCCTCTGCCGACGCGGATCGAACGGTACACGGTTCTCCGTTCGCCCCACGTCGACAAGAAGGCGCGTGACCAGTTCGAGATCCGCACGCACAAGCGGCTCATCTACATCTCGGACACGACGCCCAAGACGGTCGATGCCCTGAGCAAGCTCAACGTCCCGGCCGGAGTTGATATCCGCATCCGGGCCTAGTAGCGGCCAGGTTTCCTTTCCAGCTTCTTTGTGACGGCTGCTCTGAGACGGTGCTCTCCGTCCGGCCGCGACCAAGGGGCGCAACAGCAAGGCTCTGACGAGCCTCTTCTGATTCGACTATGGCTACAGTCAAGACACTCTCCGGGGCCGAGGTGGGAACCCTCGACGTGGACGCGAACGTCTTCGGTTCGCGCGTGCTTGGGCGAACGCTCAAGGAAGCCCTCGTCATGTACGAGGCCAACAAGCGGCAGGGTACGCACAAGGCTAAGGAGCGTTCCGAGGTCCGCGGCACCCAGCACAAGATGTATCGCCAGAAGCACACCGGGCGTGCGCGCGCTGGGGACATTCGTTCGCCGTTGCGCCGTGGCGGCGGCACGATCTTCGCTCCCCGGCCGCGAGACTACTCCTATCTCATGCCGAAGAAGCAGCGCCGCTTGGCGTTGGCCTCGGCGTTGCGTGGCAAGCTGGAGGACGGTCAGGTCTTCGTTGTGGATGGCTTCCCGATGTCCGCGCCGAGTACGAAGGCCGCTTGCGCAGTGCTCGACTCGGTCGGCGCGGGGCGTAGTGTCTTGGTCGTCACGGCCGATGTCGAGCCGGTGGTGGTCAAGTCCCTGCGAAATGTTCCGCGGGTCGACGTGCTGCCGGTTTCCGATCTGAATGCTCACTCGGTGTTGTTGCGCCAGAACCTCGTGTTTACCCCGGCGGCATTCGACAAGGTCCTCGCTCGCGGGTGGAGCCAGCGAACTAGGCGCAGTGATGTTGAAGGCCCCGCTGCTGAAGGCTCCGCTGCTGAAGGCTCCGCTGCTGAAGGCTCCGCTGCTGAAGGCTCCGCTGCACGGGCGAACGGAACGGAGGTGAATGATGGCTGATTCGACACGTGCGGTGGCCGGCGACAACGTTGCGCATTACGGTGTGCTCAAGCGGTCGCTGTTCACCGAGAAGGGCGCACGTCAGCAAGGGCGGGATAATACCTACTCCTTTGCCGTTGCGACGACAGCCAACAAGGTCCAGATTCGGCACGCTGTAGAGGCGTTGTTCGACGTCAAGGTGCTCTCGGTCCGTACGATGAACTGTGTCGGCAAGCTCAAGCGCGTTGGCGCATCCTATGGGCGGACCGCTCCCTGGAAGAAAGCGCTCGTTACTCTCAAAGAAGGGGACACCATCGAGCAGGTTTAGTCCGCGCCGGCTGGCCAGCGAGAGACCTGAGCTGCGAGAGAGATCAAGATGGGAATCAAGAAATACAAACCGACGTCCGCGGGCCGACGAAACTCGTCGGTCAACGACTTCTCCGAGATCACGAAGAAGAAGCCCGAGAAGGCGCTGCTCCAGCGCATATCTCGCACAGGTGGTCGTAACTCACAGGGCCGGATCACGGCGCGTTTCCGCGGCGGCGGCCATCGGAAACTCTATCGGATCATCGACTTCAAGCGGCGCAAGGATGGCGTGCCCGCCAAGGTGGTCGGGATTGAGTACGATCCGAACCGTACTGCGAACATCGCCCTCTTGCACTACGCGGACGGCGCCAAGGCCTACATTCTCGCGCCGAAAGGGCTGAAGGTCGGTGACGTTCTGCACAACGGGCCCGACGCCGAGCCGAAGGTTGGCAATTGTCTGCCGTTGTCCGCGATCCCTGTCGGACTCGACGTGCATGCGATCGAGCTGCAGCCGGGCCGCGGCGCACAGCTAGCGCGTTCTGCGGGCGCGACTTGTCAGCTCATGGCGCGCGAGGGCGATCACGCCGTCATCGTGCTCCGTAGTGGCGAGATGCGTCGCGTGCGCGTCGACTGCCGTGCGACGATTGGCCAGGTCGGTAATCTCGACCACCAGAATGTTCGTTGGGGAAAGGCCGGGCGTCGCCGCCACAAGGGCCGGCGGCCGCACAACCGCGGCACGTCCATGAATCCTGTTGCGCACCCAATGGGTGGTGGCGAGGGTCGCTCCGGCGGTGGTCGTCATCCGTGCTCGCCGACCGGCAAGCTGGCAAAGGGTGGCAAGACGCGCAAGCCGCGCAAGGCGAGCGACAAGCTGATTATTCGTCGCCGCAAGAAGGCGAGAAGGTAGAGCGAGATGGGACGCAGCACGAAGAAGGGCCCGTACGTCGACGAGAAGCTCGAGAAGAAGGTCGACAAGGCTGGCGACGCTGGCAAGCACACGCCAATCAAGACATGGGCCAGGGCGTCCATGATTTCGCCGCAGTTCATTGGCTTTACCTTCGAGGTTCACAATGGCCGGCACTTCAGCAAGGTCTATGTGACCGAGGACATGGTCGGGCACCGGCTTGGCGAGTTTGCGCCGACTCGGACGTTCCGCGGACACAAGAGGAAGGACTGACCGTCAGGTCAGTCGAGGTGTAGGCAGAGATGAAGACCTTTACCGCAAAGCATCGCTTCGCACGTATGACGGCGCGCAAGGGCCGCTACGTCATGAACCTCGTGCGTGGCATGCCAGTCAACGATGCTATGCATCTGCTCAAGCACAATCCGCGCCGTGCCGCGGCATTCATCCGCAAGGTGCTGAAGTCGGCGATTGCCAATGCAAGCCAGGACGCTGAGGTCAACGTCAACCGGCTGTCTGTGCAGGAAGCCTTTGTGGACAATGGCCCACTGCTCGGCGGTCGCATGCGGTTTCGCTGCGGCCCACAGGGACGCGCCATGCCGTTTCGCAAGCGCACGTGTCATATCACGATGATCGTGGGCGAAAGCGCGTCGGTCGGGGAGAAGGAGTAGCGCCATGGGCCAGAAGTGTCATCCGCTTGGATTTCGGATCGCCGTCACGGAGCATTGGCGTTCGCGCTGGTACGCGAATAAGGCCACGTTCGCGACGTTCCTTATCGAAGATCAGAAGATCCGCAAATACATCAAGAAAAACTGCTATTACGCGGCGATTCCGCGGGTCGAGATCGAGCGTGCCGGCGGCACGATCACGGTGACGATCCATACGGCACGGCCTGGACGTCTGATCGGTAAGAAGGGGGCCGAGGTCGACCAACTCCGTGAGTCGTTGGAGAAGCTGACGAAGCGGAAGGTTCGCCTCAAGATCCAGGAAATCCACCGGCCGGAACTCGAAGCTGTGCTCGTAGCCGAGTCGATTGCCGAGCAGCTCGAAAAGCGGGCGGCTTTCCGGCGCACACTAAAAAAGGCGATCGAGTCCTCGGTTGCCGCGGGTGCCAAGGGAATCAAGGTGCGAGTCGCCGGACGCCTCGGCGGCGCAGACATGGCCCGCACCGAAGTGCAGAAGTTCGGGCGCGTACCCTTGCAGACGCTGCGGGCGCAGATCGACTATGGCACGGCCTTGTCGCGCACCACCTATGGCGTCATTGGCGTCCAGGTCTGGATTTTCCGGGGCGAACTCGAGCCTGGCGAGCGGACGCTGGGGCTCAAGCCGATGCGCCAGCTGATGCCGGCCGCGAGCCGCACGGGAGGTCCTGGCCGGGGCCGTGGCCGTCGCGATGGCGGTGGTGGCCGTCGCGGTGGTGGCGCCGGCGGACGTGGCGGCATGGGGGGCCGCGGTGGTGCGGGAGGGCGGAGCGCTCCACGGGGCGGCGGCGCGCCAGCACCGAGCGCGCCAGCACCGAGCAGCGAACCACCGAGTGGGGAGACCCCCAAGACCGAATGATGCGGAGCGCTGGCTCCCGTGATGCAACCGACTACCAACAAGCAGAGTGAAGCAGCCCCCGCGCCGCGGGAGTTCTGGAGGAACCAATGGCGATGATGCCGAAGAGGGTCAAGCACCGGAAAGTGCAGCGAGGCCGTGTCCGCGGGAATGCGACCCGTGGGCATACGGTTGCGTTTGGCGAGTACGGCCTGCAGGCGCTCGAGCCAGGTTGGATTCCGGCGAAGACGATCGAAGCCGGGCGCATCGCCTGCACGCGAAATGCGCCGGGTGCCAAGGTCTACATACGGATCTTTCCCCACAAGCCCGTTACCGCGACGCCCGCGGAGACGCGCATGGGCAAGGGTAAGGGCGAGCCGGAGTTTTGGGCGGCGGTGGTCAAGCCGGGCACCATTCTCTTTGAACTCAGTGGCTGCACGGCTGACGACGCCCGCAAGGCGTTCAACCGAGTTGCCCACAAGATGCCAGTTCGCACGCGGCTGGTGCAGAAGAGGCACGTCTAGCCATGTCTAAGAAGGACGATAAGATCGCGGCGATTCG
>CAYSWE010000178.1:0-8519 GCA_964434515.1 uncultured Phycisphaerales bacterium
CATGCGACGGAAGACGATGCCCCAGCGGCGCAGCAGGCGACGCGCGACAAACTCGACGGAGGGCGGCTCTGCGCGAGAGCTGCGGAACAGGCTCCAGCGGCCGATGCTCACGACTCGACGACGGCGGCGCGACGGTGGAACGATCAGGGCACGCAGGCCCCAGTAGCTGTCACAAGTCACGACACCGTGGCCGATGAGCTCGCCGAGCGCGGCCTCGAGCTGCGAGGCCAGCAGCTTGGTCTGTCGCTCGAGTTCTTGCGGGAACAGGGCGCCGTGTGTCTGCAGCAGGTCGAGCACTTCGCGCGCGTTGCCCGAGAGTTCGCCTTCGGTTGGCGCGCCCGCGAGCGCGCACCAGGCATCGAGTTCGTCGCGCGGAACCAGGCACAGAGGTGCAGTCTTGATCGGGCTTGCGCCACTGCCCCACAGTCGCCCCCAGGCGACATCGCCACGCAGCGTGCACTCGTCGAGCCATTCGCGGCGGTAGCCGCGGACGCGCGCCGGGAGCACGCTCTTTTCCCACTGTGCAGCCGGGAGTTCGAGCCCGGCTAGCTGCTCGATGATCTCGCGTACGCCCTGCGGACCGTGCAGCCTGTGTCGGTCGTCGAGGTGTTGCCAGCAGCTCAGGAATCGGAGGTAGTGCGCAGCCGAGACCGGTTCGATCTCGCGCCGCAGCCGTTCGACCGTGTAGCGGTGGATGCGGGCCAGCAGCCTGCGGTTGCACCAGGCGTCGCGGCCGTCGATGCGAGCTCGCATCACGACGCCCTCGCTCTCCAGTTGCACGAGCAGTGGATCGTCGGAGAACACCGGGCCGAGCGCTTCGAGGCGACCGCGCAACATCTCCTTGGGGTCGCGCGACGCTTCGACGGCGAACCACCGGTCGCCCTCGTGCACGACGCGCCCGGACTGCGCGAGTTCGGCCAGCCAGTCGTGCCACGTGCTTGCCTCGCGGTCGCGCACGAATCCCATCCACAGCAAGGCTTCGTGCACTTCTTCGGCGTCTTCGGGCGTGGGCCAGGCCTCTTCCCGGACGCGCGCTACGGCCTTGGAATCGAGCTGGCCGATCGTGTCGGCGGTCTTCGGGTCGAGCGTGCGTCGAGTCAGCACCGCCTGGGTGCGACGCTCCTCGAGTGGTGCGTCATCGAGGAATGCGTACGGCATAGCGTTCAGCACCCCGCGCGCCAGCGGCGAAGGCTCGGAGGTGTCGACCGCGACGGTCTCGATTTTGCCCGACCGGATGTCACGCAGCAGCTGCAGGAATCCATCGAAGTCCATGGCCTCGTGCAGGCAGTCCTCGAGCGTCTGGCGCACCAGCGGATGTTCCCATGGGATCTCCAAGTCGCCGCCCGGCAGCGTCTCGGGGCACGCCGCCACCTGCGGGAAGGCATCGGCGAGCAGGTCGCCCGCACGAAAGCGCAGCAGCGGCGTCGGCACGCGTTTGCCGCCACGCATGCGCTCGACCAGGAGGGCGCGCGTCACGTTCCAGCGCCATCTTGTTTCGAACATCGGTGAGCCGAGGCAGGCCTGCACGAGCACGTCGCGCGCGGTGTCCGGATGGAGGAACGTGAACACGTCGGCTAGCTCGAAGCTGTGCATCTGGCCGAGCGAGAGAACGAAGGCGTCCTCGTTCGCGGCAGCTTGTAGCTCGAAGCCAAACCCTTTGCAGAAGCGTTTGCGCAGCGCCAGGCCCCAAGCGCGGTTGATCCGACCGCCGAACGGGGAGTGCAGAACCAGCTGCATGCCGCCGGTTTCGTCGAAGAAGCGCTCGGCCACGACACGCGTTTGCGTCGGCAGCGTGCCGAGCACGCGGCGAGATTCGACGAGGTAGGCATCGATCTCCTCGGCCGCGGCCTGCACGATTCCGGTCTCGCGCATCAGCCACGCCGGGCCCTCGCTCGCTTCGCGCAGGCGCGCGATCTCGGCCGACAGCTCCCGCGTCCGGGCCGGGGCCTCACCGATCCAGAATGGCAAGCTCGGCGGGGCGCCGCGTGCATCGGCTACACGCATCGTCCCCTGCTCGACCTTGAGCACGAGCCACGATGCGTTCCCCAGCTGGAACACGTCGCCGACGCTGGCTTCGACCGCGAAGTCCTCGTGCACCGTCCCGAGGAAGGTCCCGGTCGGCTCGAGCAGAACACGATAGTCGCCGGTGTCCGGGATCGCGCCGCCGGAAGTCATGGCCGTAATGCGCGCCCGCTTGGTCGCCATGAGCCGCTTGCCGACACCGTCTCTGTGGAGCAGCGCCGCGCGTCCTCCTGTGTGCAGCGCGATCGTCGAGTCGAAGTCCTTGCGCTCGAGCTCGCGATAGGGCCAAGCGCGGCGGAAGGTCGCGAACAACTCGTCCTCGGCCCAGTCCTCGGCGACGCACGCGGCGACGGCCTGCTGTGCGAGGATGTCGAGCGGTGCGCCGGGCTGCGGCGTCCGATCCAGGGTGCCGCGCCCGACTGCAGTAAGCAGCGCCGCACCGGCGCAAAGCTCGTCGATCGTCAACGGAAACAGTCGTCCCTTGGGGATCTTGCCGAGGGCGTGGCCCGAGCGGCCGACCCGCTGGAGGAACTGCGCGATCGAGGCGGTTACACCGGTCTGAATGACGAGGTCGACATCGCCGATGTCGATGCCAAGCTCGAGCGACGCCGTCGCAACGAGCGCCTTGAGCTCGCCGCGCTTGAGCCGGTCCTCGGCGTCGAGTCGAATCTCGCGCGCCAGGCTACCGTGGTGGCTTGCCACCAAGTCCGCCCCGGCGTCGTTCTTGCCGAGCACCTGCGCCAGCTTGGCCGTGATCCGTTCAGCGAGCTTGCGCGTGTTGACAAACACGAGCGTCGTCCGGTGCTCTTGGATCAGTGCCGCCATGCGCGCGTAGATCTCATCCCACACCTCGTGCGAGCACACCGTGGCGAGCTCGGACTCGGGAAGCTCGATGGCGAGATCGAGTTCCCGCTCGTGGCCGACGTCGACGCACGCGCAAGGGCGCCCGGTTCCGACGAGGAAGCTGGCGACCTCGGACAGGGGTTTTTGCGTCGCCGACAACCCGATGCGTTGGTACGGTCCGGCGAGCGCTTCGAGCCGCTCGAGCGAGAGCGCAAGGTGCGAGCCGCGCTTGTCGCGCACGAGGGCATGGATTTCGTCGACAATGGTCGTGCGAACGCTGCGCAGCATGGCGCGGCCGGAGTCGCTAGTCAGCAGGATGTAGAGCGACTCGGGCGTGGTGACGAGGATGTGCGGCGGTTTGCGTCGCATGGACGCTCGCACCGATTGGCTCGTATCGCCGGAGCGCACGAGCACGCGGACCTGCGGCAGCGACGCGTCGCTCGCGGCCATCTGCGCAAGCGGAGTCGACAGGTTTTTCTGCACGTCGTTGCCGAGCGCGCGCAGCGGCGAGACGTAGAGAACCTGGGTTTGCTGTGGCAGTCCCTCCCCCTGCCGCAGCAGCGAATCGATGGCGTGCAGGAATGCCGCCAGCGTCTTGCCCGAGCCTGTGGGGGAGGCGATTAGGGTGTGGTTCCCGGCTGCGATCTTTGGCCAGCCAAGAGTCTGAGGCGGCGATGGCTCGCCGATGTTCTCGGTGAACCATGCGCGCACGGCGGGACAGAAGGCTCGGAGTGGCATGCCACAAGCCTAGCCCTCCAGAAGCGTTCCAGCGCCATCGGCCCAGGACCGCTGACACTGGGTGTCAGCAGCGTTTCTGGTCAACACCGGTCACCTTGCCTTCGTAAGTTGCAGCTCCCCCAACCGGAATCGACCGATGAAACACAGAGCCGTCTCGTCCGCAGCGTTGGCTGCCGTCCTCGTTTGTCTCTCCATTTCCGCGGTCGCCCAGGCCCCGGCAAAGAGGCGCGGTGCACGGCGTCCCGCGACCAAGGCTGGTAGCCAAGTGCCGGCGCAATGGGGAAAATCGTTCCAATGGCGGTCGCTCGGTCCGGCGACCATGGGCGGGCGCATCACGCGGCTCGCGGTCTACGAGAAGGACCCGACGCGCTTCTGGGCGGCGACGGCATCGGGAGGGTTGCTCAAGACCACGAACAACGGCATCACCTTCGAGCACCAGTTCGACCACGAGGCGACGGTTTCGATTGGCGCGGTCGCCGTCGCACCGTCCAACCCCGAGATCGTCTGGGTCGGTACCGGTGAGGGGAACCCGCGCAACTCCGTGTCCTACGGCGATGGCGTCTACAAGTCCGTCGATGGCGGCAAAACGTGGAAGAACATGGGACTCCGGAAGTCGTTTCAGATCGGCGACATCGTGATCCATCCCACCAATCCCGATGTGGTCTGGGTCGCCGCACTGGGGCGTCTCTACGGTCCCAACGAAGAGCGGGGGCTCTATAAGACGAGCGATGGCGGCAAGACTTGGGAGTGCACGCTCTCTATCGACGCGAAGACCGGAGTCTCGGACATCGCACTGCAGCCATCGAATCCGGACGTTCTGCTCGTCTCCGCCTACGAGCGGCAGCGCGATGGGTTCGACACCAACGCGCCAGTCAAGAAGATCGCGCCTGGTAGCGGCGTCTACCGGTCGACCGACGGTGGTGAAACGTTCGAGGAGATTCGCGCGGGGTTGCCAAGCTGCGACCTCGGGCGCGTTGGCTTCGATTGGTATCGGAAAGACCCTGACGTCGTGTTCGCCACGGTCGAGAGCGCGAAGAGCGGCATGGCCGGCGAACGCGTCGGCTGGCACGGGGTCCAGGCGAAGGACGCCGAGACTGGCGCGCGCGTGACCGCGGTGGCGAAGGACAGCCCCGCGGCCAAGGCCGGACTCGAGAAGGACGACATCGTGCTCGAGGTGGCCGGCAAGAGGGTGCTCTCTAACCACGCATTTCTGGTCGAGCTAGCTCGGTTCGAGATTGGCGAAGCCGTCGTGCTCGAGTACGCCCGCAAGGGCGAGTCGCACAAGGCGAGGCTCGTGCTCGCGGCGCGTCCCAAGGCGAAGAAGAAACCCGAATCCGCACGGCGCCGCCGCCGTCAGGCCGACCCGAATCTTCCATTCTCGACGTTTTTGGGCGGGCAGGTTGCCAATGTGCAGGACCTCCAGGGGCGCGACGGCTCCGAGCATGGCGGGATCTATCGGTCCGCAGATGCGGGTCGCAGTTGGAAGCGCGTCAATAGCTACGATCCCCGTCCTATGTACTTCAGCGTCGTGCGTGTCGACCCGTCGGACGAGAAGTATCTCTATATCCTGGGCGTATCGATGGCGCGCTCCAAGGACGGCGGCCACAAGATCACGCTCGATGCCGGGCGCGGCGTTCACGCCGATCAGCACGCTATGTGGATTGATCCAGATAATGGGCGTCATATGATCGTTGGTTGCGATGGTGGGCTCTATGTGACCTATGACCGCTGCGCCAAGTGGGAGCACCTCAACCACATGGCGCTTGGGCAGTTCTACCATGTCGCTGTCGGGCCTCGCCGTGACTATTGGGTGTATGGCGGCCTGCAGGACAACGGAACCTGGGGTGCGCCGCATCGGGACGCACACGGGTCGGGTCCGATCAACGAGAGTTGGCTGCGCGTTGGTGGCGGCGACGGCTTTGTCGTTCGTGTCGATCCGCTCGACCCGGACCAGATCTACTACGAGAGCCAGAACGGCGGCATGCGGCGCACGAATTTGCGCACGATGGCGGGCGGAAGCATTCGGCCACGGCGGCCGCGCAGTAAGGCCAGTAAGGCCAGCAAGGGCAAGAAGCGCAAGTCGGCCCCGCCCTATCGGTTCAACTGGAAGACGCCGTTCCTGCTCTCGCACCACAACTCGCGGATCTACTACTGTGCGGGCAATCATGTCTTTCGCTCCATTCAGCAAGGCGATTCGTTGAAGGAGATTTCGCCAGACATCACGCGCACCAAGCGTGGCAGCGCGACGGCGCTCGCAGAGTCGCCGCGTGATGCCGGTGTGCTTTACGTCGGCACGGATGATGGTGCGCTGCACGGCACGCGTGACGGCGGTCGGACTTGGACGGACCTGTTTGGCGCGACGAGGGATGTCACCACAGCGGACGCGGTGGTCACGACCGACGACGACGACACGCCCGAGGAGCGGATTCATGGTCCGCATGTCGCGGACGCCGCCACCGAGGAGCCGGCCGCAACCCTCGCCTCGCTCGTGCCCGGGCCGCGCTGGGTTTCGTCGATCGAGGCGTCACGCTACGCGGCCGGTCGAGTGTACGTGACGCTGGATGCGCACCGGTCCGATGACGATGCGCCGTATGTTTTTGTCAGTGAGGACTATGGCGCGACGTGGAAGGCGCTCAGCGACTCCCTGCCGCGCGGTTCGACGCGGGTCCTGCGCGAGGACCGCTCCCGCGAGAATCTGCTCTACCTCGGGACCGAGTTTGGGTTCTGGGTTTCGTTGGATCGCGGGGCGCATTGGATGCGCTGCCACGGCGCGAACCTGCCCACGGTGGCCATTCATGAGGTCGCCCAGCACCAAACCGAGGGCGACATCGTGCTAGCGACTCACGGCCGCAGCCTCTGGGCACTCGACGCAACGCCGCTACGGGAGTTGGCCAAGGACGGGGCTATCAGCAAGCCGAGCCTGCTCACGCCGAGCAAGGTGGTCCGCTGGGTCACGCGCAGCCGTCATGGTTCGAGCGGCGGCGCCAAGCACTTCACCGGGCAGGGGCCGACCGATCAGGCGGAGATCTTCTACCTCCTGCCCGCGGCCGCGCGAGGCGTGCAGCTTTCGGTCCACGACCTGTCGGGCAAGCTCCTGCACACATTCGAAGCCAAGACCGAAGCCGGCCTGCACCGCATCACCTGGAATCTTCGGCGCGAAGCCACCGCCGCCGATCGCGCCAAACGCGAAGCCCAACTCAAGAAGCGCTTCGGCGACGGCTGGAAGCGTTTCCTTCGCTTTTTCCGCAACCGTCAGCCCATGGTCGCCGACGGCACCTACGAGGTTCGCATGACTGTAGCTGGCAAGACCCAGACCACGAAGCTCACGATCGAGCCGGACCCAACAGTCTCAGCCGAGGCGGCGCAGAACCGCCGCTTTGAGGTCGAACTCGAGCGCGCGATGGGAGGGTGAGGCTGGTCGGGCGCCCGAATCAGGCGGACTCGTTTCCTTGCCGATGGCTACTCTCCGGCAGAAGCTCGCCAATTCGATTCCCGTCGATTCTATCCGAAGGACAATAGCGAGAGCGCTGCCATCATGACGAAGGTTTTGACTCGCCCAGGAGAGGCGTGAGTCACCATGTGCGTCACGTGCCTCGCGATCCGCGCCGTTCGCTAACAGGTGCTCGATGGTGTCGACATCGGTATACGCGGCTGCTCGATGCAGGGCGGTTGCGCCCGTATCCGAGTTGCGAACCGTCACGTTGGCTCTGTGCGCCGTCTGGTGCCGCCGTCGGTTGGACTCCTGCTACATCATCGCTTCGAAGCAACCACGCTTGCCAGCTTCTCCGACGCTTGGATCACAATGAAGCCCGCAGCGACTGGAACAAGCCGCTGCAATAGGGTCCATAAGACGTAGCGTGACAGTGGTCCTTCCGCTAAATGAATTCCAATGTTATCTATGGTGAATGTTGCGAGTCGGATCACTGCAGGGATGATCAGGTGCAGGCCAAAAAGGCGTATCAGGCTTCTTGCAAGATGCTTTGTCATTGGGTTTTCGCCAATCTAACGTCCTGGCGAAACATCATTGTGTATCCCATCTTAGCTCAACCGTCCACCTCGGAAAACCGCCGATCGGCCATCCAGCACTCGCCTCACTGCTGTGTGTCCGCTGCCCGCTGTCGTTCGCAAGCGTGGTCCATTTGCGCGTGGCAAGGGACGCCTTGCCGCAACGTGCGCCGATCGAGGAAGCCGCGATCCCCGGTACGTCGAACTCGGCAACGTCTACGAATCCATCCTGGCCAGCGGCGCTGAAGGCAGGGTAACCCTCGTTCCGATAGTCCCCCTTCGTGAGCTTCAGCTTTCCACCACCCGCGAACTGGCAGAACTCACGAAGTTGCCGCTTCGGCCACTCACTCGCCACCACGGCATTCGACCGGTCCCTCATCCCTTCCCTCCGCGCTCGTTTCGTCTCTCCTTCAACATCCGCCGCGTCTGCTCCAGCTCATCGGCGATCAGCTTCTCGTCCGGATGGGGCCAGTGCTCGCCGGCGTAGGGGAAGCGGCCGAGCTTGAGGTCGATCACAATCAGGCAGCGCAGGCGGCCGTCGCCAGCTCGAGCAGGAAGCGCAGCGCGAGGCGCGCGAGCGCCGATTCTTCAGGCGGTGTCTGAAGAATCTCGGGGGCGGGCCAGAGCCGGTAGAACCGCTTCATCTGGCTGAGGTTCACCAGGCCGAAGCCACGCCCCGTAGATCGAGCGGTGGCACTCGTCGTCGACGACGACGTCGGAGTGGCCGGCGGTGTCCTCGTCCACCTGACCGATCATCGTCTGGAGCAAGGCCACCGCGACGCGCTGCTCGATCGGAGTTGGGGAGCCAGCGTTTTCGGTGGAGTCGTCTGCAGGTGCGCACGGAGGACGGCGTTCTGCCGTTGGATCCTAGCGCTGCCCGGGACGTGCTCCGGGAAGCAGGGCGGTCGGAC
>CAYSWE010000179.1:0-8514 GCA_964434515.1 uncultured Phycisphaerales bacterium
AAGCGGGGGCAGCGCCTCGCTGCGCTGGCGGTCCTTGCCGGCCTGGGCCCCGCCACGCTGCTTGTGTTGGTGTTGCCGACTCTCGATGGGCTCTACGCTGTGCCGGCAACGGCGTTCGTCGTTTGTGGTCTCGCCGCTTGGCTGCAGCATGCACTCCGGCGCCCCGGAGTGCTCGCCGTACTGGCACTCGCCTGCACGCTACAACTCGCTTGGTCGGTGCGCGCGCATGTGCGGCTCGCCATCGATCCCGAGCATGAGTTCGCCGAGTTCGTGGCCCATTCGATCGAAGCGCCCGCCGTGCTCGTGACGATTGGCACCGGGCGTTCGCGCTGGCTGCGGCGTCTCACGAAGCTCTCCATCGTCGACATCGGTACCATCGCCGGCCAGGCGCCCGCTGCGGCTGCTGAGTTCTTCTGGACCAAGGCTCGCGAGTTACAGGACGCCGGTACGCCGGTCTACTTCGATCGGCGCGCGCTCTATCTCGAGCCGCCGCTGGACGCCATCAGTGCCGCCGTGCGCAAGCGTTTCGCGACTGGCGAGCTACCGCGGTGGATGTCACTGTGGCGCATGCGCTGAGCGCCATTACTCTTCGTGCACGAGCAGCAGGTACTTCCCGATGGCTAGGCGCTCGGCGCTGGACAAGTGCGGGAACGATGGCATGTCATCCATCCCGGTATCGCCGAGGAACTCCGCCAGGTCCTCCGGTTCGTAGTCGACCTCGTTGAGGCTCGGAGCCTCAAGGATTTCGCCGTTGGCGTCCAAGCTGTTCTGTCCGAAGGTCTTGCCGTCGACGTTGATCGTGTGGCATGAGAAGCAGCCCTCGTGGCGCATGGTGTCGTAGCCGAGGCGAATCTCGGCGGGAGCAAACAACGGGTGTGGCGGCGTCGCGTACTGCTCCGGCTTGTCCAGCGCACCCTTGACCGTAAGCCCGATCACGCCGAGTAGAAAGGTGGTGCCGCAGACCAGGGCGATGGGGCGCTTGGTGATGCGCCGCTCCTTGTTGCGATCGACAAATGGCAGCAGCACGAGGATGGTTCCGAGTGCCGCAGGGATCCCCATCGTGGCGATGACCTCGTTCTCGCCCTTGAACCACTTGAGCAACTCGAACGGCGCGAAGAAATACCAGTCTGGCCGCGGGACGTATGCCAGGTCAGCGCCATCCGCCTCGGCCTCGAGCGGTGCGCCGAGACGCCACGCCAAAGCGATGACCGTCGCGACGGCGGCGATCGCGACGATGGCTTCTTTCCAGGTGTGGTACGGGTGGTAGGGCCTACCGGGCGTGCCAGGATCGTCGACGCGACAACCGGTGGGGGCGATGCCATGACGCTGGATCTGTTGCATGTGCACAACGAGCAGCAGCACAAGGACCGCCGGCAGCACGAGCACGTGCAGTGCGAAGAATCGGTTGAGCGTCGATGGCCCGATGTCCTGCGCGCCGTAGAGCGCGGTCTTGAGGTAGGGACCGATCTCCGGCGCGCTCCCAGCGATGTTGACGCCAACCTTCGTCGCGAAGTACGCCTTCTGATCCCACGGCAACAGGTAGCCCGTGAAGCCGAGGCCAACGACCGCGCCGAACAGGCCGAGCCCGGCCAACCAGGTGAACTCGCGCGGCCGCTTGTAGGCCCCTTGGAAGAACACGCGGATGGCGTGTACGAACACGAGCACGATCATGGCAGACGCGCCCCAGTGGTGCACCGCTCTCAGCAGCGCTCCACCCTCGACGTCGTGCTCCAGCACGCGGATCGAGTCATAGGCGTGGTCGGCGGCCGGCACGTAGAAGAACCCGAGCGCGATGCCGGTGATGGCCTGGAGCAGGAACAGCGACAGCGCCGCATAGCCGATCGTGTGCAGCCACCCGGTCGTGGCCGGTGGTCGCTTCTCCGTGGCGACCTTGCGCACGAACTCACCGACCCCGAGCCGAGACTCGAGCCAACGGAACGGCCCCATGTCAGACCTCGACCTGCACGGGTTGGCTCGGATCGGCCGGCACCTTCACGGCGAAGCGGCGCAGCGGCTGCGGCGGGGGGCCGCCGAGCACGTTGCCGTCCAGGTCGTAAGTTCCCTTGTGACACGGGCAGGCGAAGCGCTTCTGCTTGTCCTGATAGTGCACGTTGCAGCCGAGATGCGTGCACTCCGCGGACAGTGCGATCACCTCGTTGCCGCGGCGCCGAAGGTAGACCACTCGACTCACGTCCTCGAGGAAGGCACCATGGCGGCGCTGGAAACTGAGATCAAAACGTCGCACAGCGTCTTCCGGGATGTCCCGCAGTGGTACTGCAGGGCGTTGGGTCGCTTTGCGAGCGGATTGCGGCCGCACGACCACCCAAGCCGAGTATGCCAGTGGACCGAGCACAGGGATCGCCAGCAGGATGTCAGCGACGAATGTGAGGAAGCCACGACGCGGCAGCTTCGTGGCGGCAGGAGAATCAGGTGGCATAGAGTTGGCTTCGTCTTGGCTTCGGCTTCGGGATGGGCGGCTCGGTCAGGCCGAGCCAGCTTCTTCAATCGACGTTGGACTGGGGCGGGGCGTCCGACGCTTGGCCCACCTGGCAATCCGACGCCGTAGATGTTCGCTCACCGTTGGCAAGAACGATGCCACGCCAACCCACGCGTAGCCAGAGGCGAACAGCGCCGAGAATGCGGCGAAGCTCCAGTTGCCCGCTCGTGCGGCGACGATGCATGCTGCCAGGCAGTTGGCCGCCAATGCGAGTTCGATCAGCGGCGCGATGCCATGCCCGACGACGTAGCGTTTGCCGATCCACGTGTCGGACCTGGAGAGCGCGTCGTACTTCGGCGTCCGCTCGAACGCGCTGCGCCGATGCAGCATCGCGCTCACGACCGCGCGCGTGTTGTTGAACGCGAGCCCGATGCCGAGCGCCAGCGCCAAGGGCATGCGCAGCAGCGCGCCTCCCAGGCTATGATGCGCCCGAAGTTGGCCCAGCAAGAGATAAACGATCACCGGTGCGATGCCGACGCCGAGAAGCCAAGCATCCAGCCACCCGGCCCATTCGATCGACGCCTCGCTCTGTTCGAGCGCCACCGGCAAGCTCAGCATGGACGCGATCAGGATCAGCACGTAGGTCACGTTGTTCAGAAGATGCGCGGCGCCTTCGATCTTGGTGCCGAGGCGTAGCCGCGATCGTAGCAACGGAATCAACAGACGGCGCGCCGTCTCGATCGAGCCCTTGGCCCAACGGTATTGCTGCCGCTTGAACGCGTTCATCTCGATTGGCAGCTCAGCGGGGACCGAGAGGTCGTGTAGATACACGAAGCGCTGACCGCAAATCTGAGCACGGAACGACAGGTCCAGGTCTTCGGTCAGCGTTTCGTGACTCCAGCCGCCAGCATCGGCGATTGCCTGAGTGCGCCACACGCCGGCGGTGCCGTTGAAGTTGAGCACGTGATTGGCCCGTTGGCGTGCCTCGTGTTCTACGCCGAAGTGTGCATCGAGGAAGACCGCTTGGAGCTGCGTCAATGCCGAGTGGTCTCGGTTGAGGTGGTCCCAGCGGGCCTGCACGAGCGCGACGCGAGGGTCGGTCAAGAGCGGCGGCATGGCGGCCCGCAAGAAGTCGCGCTGCGGGATGAAGTCGGCGTCGAAGATTGCGACGAACTCGCCGCGCGCCCCCGGCACGCCCGGGCCGCCCTCGAGGCCGAACCTGAGCGCCCCGGCCTTGTAGCCCTCGCGCGTCGGCCGGCGCACCAGCGTGCAGGGGGCGCTGCCATCCGGCATCGCGTCGATCGTGGTCCGGAGAATCTCGGTCGTGTCGTCGGTCGAGTCGTCCAGCACTTGGATTTCGAGCCGGTCTGCTGGCCAGTCGAGCGCCGCCGCGGCCTCGAGCAGCCGCGCCGCGACGTAGCGTTCGTTGTAGATCGGCAGCTGGACGGTTACGAACGGGAGCCGTGTAGGGTTGCCGCCCCCGGTGATCGGGTCCTCCTGCGGGCGGGGTTTGCGCAGCAGTCGGAGGCAGAGCACTGCTCGATGGAGGCCATGCAGCGATAGCACGGCGAACAGGGCGTAGTACAGGCCAACCGACAAGGGGATCATGAGCCGAACTATGATAGCGAACGATGTGGCAACGGGGCCGATGAACCTGATAGCGAACCTGACAGCGACGCCACGAGGTGGAGTGTGAAGCTTGAGCAGCTCCAATACGATCTACCGCAGGAGTTGGTCGCGAGGATTCCCGTCGAAGATCGCGAATCGGCGCGCCTCTTGGTGTGTTCCCGTTCGGACGCGTCCCGCCTCGAGCATCGTTGCGTGCGCGATCTCCCGACCCTGTTGCGGGCCGGCGACGCCCTCGTCCTCAACGATACCCTGGTCCTGCCGCACCGGCTCGTCGGTAGACGAGCGACCGGCGGGCGCGTCGAGTGCCTGATCCTGACGCGCGCTGGGGGTGACTGTCTGGGCTTTCTCAAACCTTCCAAACGTCTGCGGTCGGGCGAAATTCTGGAGTTCGAATCCGGTGCGATCCAGCTCGAGGTGCTCGAATCGCTCGGTGGTGGCCGGCATCGTTTCCGCATTCGTACCGACGGCGAGGACCTCGATTCAGTGCTGGATCGCGTTGGCCGCGCGCCGATTCCGCCCTACATCGAGCGCGGCGACGACGAGGACGTGCGTGCCGACCGAGAGCGCTATCAGACCGTATTTGCTCGCGTCCCGGGTGCGGTTGCGGCACCGACGGCCGGATTGCACCTGACGGAGGACTTGCTCGAGCGCCTCGGTGCCACTGGCATCGGTAGCGTGCGGGTGACGTTGCATGTGGGCGAGGGGACCTTCGAGCCGATCCGGGTGACCGACGTCGAGGATCACGTCATGCATGCGGAGTGCTACGAACTGTCGCAGCACGCGGTCCGGTCGCTCGCCGCGACCCGAGCCTCGGGTGGGCGCGTCTTCTGCGTGGGAACGACGAGCGCGCGCGTGCTCGAGTCCTGCCATGACGAGGCAACCGACAGCCTGCAGGCGGGACGCGGCGAGACGCGTCTGTTTCTCTATCCCGGGCGCTCGCCCAGCTACATCGATGGTCTGCTGACCAACTTTCACTTGCCGGGGAGCACGCTGCTCCTGCTCGTGGCGTCGCTGCTCGGTATCGAGCGCACGCGAGAACTCTACGCCCTCGCGATCCGCGAACGCTATCGCTTCTACTCGTTCGGAGATGCCATGTTGATTTTGCCGTGATCTGGGTGGACGGCGCGAGGCCCGGCAAGTCTCAGTCGCGGTCCATGAACAACATAAGCAGGTAGTAGAACAGCCAGACGACGCCGGTAAACAGCTCGATCGCCGCCGGCAGCGACTCGTCCGTGCGCGCATGTAGCAACACGTTGCTCGTGTCGTAGAGAATGTAGCCGGCTGTCAGCAGCACGCCGGCGATGGCCCACCAGCTCCCGAGTTGCCAGCCGAAGGCCCAGCCCGCGACGGCACATCCGGCGAGTGCGACCATGCCGATCGTCAGGATGCCGCGCAGGAACGAAAAGTCCTGCTTGGTCAGAAACACATAGGCCGTGAGACCCGAGAAGATCACGACCGTCAGCAGCGCGACTTGTTTGGTCACCGCCGGCCCGGCGAGCAGCGTGAGCGGTCCGAAGAAGACGCCCATGAAAATCGCGTAGGCGACATAGCCGATCATCCCGAGCGGCACCTTGCGAGCGAGCGCTCGCACGGCCATGCCGGATCCGATCAACAGCGCCATGGCGATCAGGTAGTTCCCGCGCCAGAGCCAGATCCCGGCGTTGCGAAGGAACGGCACTTCGGGCAGCGCCAGAATGGTGCTGACGAACAGCGCGACGCCGATCAGGAGCTTGCTGTAGGTCTTACGGAGGAAGAGCGCGCGCTCTTCGGCGGAGGCCTGCGCGACGGAAGCGCCGGCGAGGTGGAGGTCGCTCACTGGAATCCTTCTGGTTCGGTTGGGTGTGGAGTATCGCTGTGCATTCTATCCATGGCAGGCGTCAGGAACACGCGTCGAGCGCACGGCAGAGGTCTCGTGCCGCGCGGCCAGGGTCGGACGCCCGAAGGATCGCGGCCGAGACCGCCACGCGACGGATCCCGGCGGCCAGCAACTCGGGCAGCGTCTCCTGCGTGATTCCGCCGATGGCGAAGCAAGGAACCGGCGACGCCGTGGCCAACGTTGCGATCCGTTCGGCGCCTTGACCCCGCAGATCGGGGCGCGTCGGTGTGCCGAAGCACGGGCCGACGCCGACGTAGTCGGGGGCTTCCTCGAGTGCCCGACCCAGCTCGGCTGCGTCGTGTGTCGAGACGCCGAGGACCCAGTCGCGCGCGCGCAGGCTGCCGCGCGCGTGTGGTGTAAGGTCCGCCTGCCCGAGGTGGGCGCCGGCCGCCGCAGTGCGCGCCGCGAGGTCGAGGCGGTCGTTGACGATCACGGGCACGTCGTGCCGAGCGCAGATCTTGCACACTGTGTCGATCCACTGTTGGCCCGTGGCGCCGAACGGCTTTTCGCGGACTTGCACAAGGTCGACTCCGCCGTCCAGCGCTGCCTGGAGCGTGCGCGTCGGCGATCCAAGGCAGAGGCCTCGCGTGAGCAGCAGATAGAGTCGAGCATTCTCGTGCATTCGGCGGTTATGATCCGCGAAACCGTGTTTCCGGCGAACCTTGTTTTCCAGCTTCTCGTGTTCGTGGTCGCGCAAGCGGCCGCGTGGGCCAACATGCTGAGCGGGCGTTTCCCGGTCGGATTCGCTGAGTTCGCGATCCTATGGGTGTTCGCGGATGTCCTGCTGGTCTTGCAGTTCGTTGCGCACGCGCCGCCCGGGGCTTGGCTCTTCGCTTTCCAGCTGGTTGCGCTGCTGATTGTCCTCGAGTATGTCGTGCGACGCTGGCTTGGCACGCGGGTCGGCGTGCGAGAACGCCGGCAGACCCAGTATGCAAAAGCCCTGGACTCGTTCATGGCAGGAGACGATGTGGCGGCCTTGGCCCTGTTTCGGAGACTTGCCATCCTCGATCCATGGGACGCCGCATCGGCGTGTATGGTTGGCACGATCCAGCGGCGCGCCGGCCGGAGGTGGGCGGCACACGGTTGGTTGACACTCGCTCGCATGCGCGCGCGGACCCCGGTGGATCGCCAAGAAATCGATGAGGAGCTGCGGTGGCTGACGAAAGAGACGAAGGCGCAGAAAAGCCCGGTGCGGGGGCCGCAACCTCCGGCTCCGAGACGCGGGAGGCGCCGACCACGGGAGGCCGCAGGCTAAGCTGGGAGCTGACGCCGATCGCTCCGGAAGATCTCTTGCTGTCCGTTGTGATTCCGGTGTTCAACGAAGAGCAAACACTCGAGGCCATCGTGGATCTCGTGCGCAACGTGGAGGTGCCGACCGAACTCGTCCTCGTCGATGACGGCTCTTCCGACGGCACGCCAGCGATCCTGGATCGGCTGGAGAAGCTCGATGGCGTTCGCGTTTTCCGTCACGCCAAGAACCGGGGCAAGGGCGCCGCACTCAAGACCGGCTTCCGCGAGGCCCGCGGCAACGTCGTCATCATCCAGGATGCCGACATGGAATACGATCCACGCGAGTATCCGACCATCCTCGAGCCGATCGTCGAGGGGCGCGCCGACGTGGTCTTCGGTTCGCGCTTCCTCGTGCGCAAGTACGCCCGCGTCCATCTGTACAGCCACTATCTTGGCAATCGCTTTCTCACGTTTGCCAGCAACGTCATGACCGGGCTCAACCTCACGGACATGGAGACCTGCTACAAGTGCTTCCGCAAGGAGGTGGTGGATACGATTGATCTGCGCAGTAGGCGCTTCGACGTCGAGCCCGAGCTCACCGCAAAGGTAGCGCGCGGCAAGTGGCGCATTTACGAGGTGCCCGTGAGCTACGCCGGCCGAGACGTCGCAGAAGGCAAGAAGATCAGCTGGAAGGACGGGTTTGCCGCTCTATGGGCCATCGTGAAGTACCGCTTCAAGAAATAGCGGCGCCATGCTGCAGTCGACGCCGGAGTCCGATCTCGGCTCCGTGATCGCTACACCCGCTCGCTGATCGTCTTTGCCTGTAGGAACAGCAAGAGATAGTCGCGACCTCCGGCCTTGCTGTCGGTGCCCGACATCTGGAAGCCGCCGAACGGTTGGCCGCCGACGAGCGCGCCGGTGCACTTGCGGTTGAGGTAGAGGTTGCCGACGTGGAAGTGGTTGCGCGCGTCTTCCAAGTGCTCCTCGTTCTTGGAGAAGATCGCGCCTGTCAGGCCATACATCGTGTCGTTGAAGATGCGCTTCCCGTCCTCGTAGTCGCTCGCCTTGATGACCGCGAGGACCGGACCGAAAATCTCCTCTTGGGCAATGCGCGCGTCGGCGGCGACGTCGGCAAGGACCGTGGGTTGGATGTAGTAGCCGTTGCCCTCGGCTTGGCCGCCGCCTGCGACGAGGCGCCCCTCGCCTTTGCCGATCTCGATGTAGTCGAGGATCTTCGTGTAGGCACTCTTGCTCGAGACCGGACCGACGACGATGCCGTGCTCGCTCGGGTGTCCGACACGAATCTCGCCGGCGCCTTCGGCGCGCCGTGCGACGAAGTCGT
>CAYSWE010000180.1:0-8457 GCA_964434515.1 uncultured Phycisphaerales bacterium
TCGGCTTCGTCCTGCTCTACATGAGCGGCGTTGTCCTGTTTTTCGTCTGCGCGCGCTTCCGCCTGCCGGTCCTACCGATCCTCATGGTCTTCGCCGCCCGCGGTGTCATCTGGGCGATCGACTGCGCGCGCGCTCACCGCTACGGGCGCGTCCTCGGAGGTCTCGCGCTCGCGCTTGCTGGCGCCGTCTCAACCCACGTGCTGCCGGAGGGACTGCGTCGCGACAATGGTCCGGGCTATCAGCTCCTTGGATCGGTGGCGCTCGCCAAAGGGGATGTCGAGTCCGCAACCAAGCTGCTCGAGCGCGCGCGTAGCGAGAACGCGGCGGATCCGCAGACTCTGTTCAAGCTAAGCCAGGCCTACCTGGCGGCCGGTCGGCCCGGCCAGGCCTTGCGCGTGCTCGAGCCCAGTCTCGGACCCAACGCTGCGCCCGAAATCCTCGCAGCTGCGACGCGGGCGCGCGCGGCCACCGGCGATTGGCGTGGCGCTGAGCAGTTCGCTCGGCAAAGCCTGGCTGCGAGGCCTGAGCTGAGTGCGCTGCGCCAAGCACTCGCCGAGATCCTGCTCCGGAGCGGTCGACCAGCCGCGGCCGCCACCGAGTACGAAGCCGTATTGAAGGCCGACCGCCGTTCGTTCCCAGCTGCGTTTGGACTTGCTCGAGCGCGCGAAGCCCAACGTGATACGAAGGGCGCGATCGGCGCGTTCGAATACGCGGTCCGGATTGCCGGCCCAGCCGACGAGAGCTTCCGGCGCTTGGCGATCGAAACCCTGGTTGCCCTCTACCGAGCGATCGGCAAGCCCGAACCTGCCGAGCACTGGCAGCGCGAACTCACACACCATTAGGTCGCCAGCATGACGCACTCTCGGCACACCCTCACCATCCTCGCGGTCGACGATCTCGACAAGGCGGTTCGGTTCTACGACGAAGCCTTTGGCTGGCCGCTTGCCGTGCGGGTCCCGGTCTTTGCGCAGTACGCCCTTCCAAGCGGCATGAGTTTGGCGCTCTATGAACGGCACGGTTTCGGCGTCAACACGGGCCAAGTGCCGGAGGTGATCGCGGCGGGTGGGCTGGCGCCGACCGAACTCTACTTCGAAAGCGAGGACCCAGCAGCCGCGGCGGCGCGGCTGCACGAGGCCGGTGCTCGGCAACTCAGCGCGCTCGCGCCCCGACCCTGGGGTGACGAAGTCGCCTACTTCGCCGACCCGTGGGGCAACGTCCTTGCTGTTGCGCGCAGCCTGCCGGATCCGTCGATCGAGGAAGTCGAAGCAGGGCGTGGCGCACTTTGTCGCGAGATCTTGGAGGCGCTCCCCGCCTGGTTCGGACGACCTGAAGCTAGCGAGACATACATTCGCAACTCGGAGGGCCAACCCATGTTCGCCGTCACCGAAAACAGTGTCCGCGTCGGATTCGTGTCGTTGATGATGCACGGCGAAACCTCGGCGGAGATCTACGTCATGGGTGTCAAGCCCGAGCGCCACCGCCTCGGTCTGGGTCGCAAGCTCGTAGTCGCCTCCGAGCGCTTCGCTCGAGCGCAGGGCGCGCGCTTCCTGACCGTCAAGACCGTGGGGCGGAGCTGCGATCACGCCGGGTACGCACGCACGCGCTCCTTCTACCTGAGCGTCGGATTCGGGGTGTTAGAGGAATTTCCAATGCTCTGGGATGCGGCCACGCCATGCCTCTTCTTGGCGAAGGCGCTCTGAGGGCACAGCGAGCACGCTCGACAATATGGACCTACTTGCTGTTCGCCATTCCAGCCTGGTAGGCCTTCAGGGTCACCTTCAGGCGCCGGCGCTCGAGCATGTGCACGGCGACCTCTTCGCGGAAGAACTCAAACAGGTAGGGATCGAACGCGTGGTCCTTACCCTCTTCCAGCTCTGAGAGAGCGTCCTGGAGGCCGATCTCCGGGTGCTCCTCGTTGTAGAGGCGCTCGAAGGCGTCGGCGATGCGGAGGATGCGAGCGCCAATCGGGATGTCCTCGCCGGACAACTGTTCGGGATACCCCGTTCCGTCGAAGTCTTCGTGATGCGAGCGAATGATCCTGGCGACGTCTTCGAGGCCTGGCATGGCCTCAAAAAACGCAGCGCCTAGGATCGGATGCATCCGTTCGTTGTCCCCGCTTTGCCAGGCGTTGGACTCGCCGCTGGGTAGACGCCCGACGTCATGGCACAGCGACGCGACCTCAAGCGCGTCGCGCTCCTTGGGTGGCAGCCGCAGGCGCTCGGCAATCCACGACGCATAGCGCCGCGTGCGCTGGCCATGGCCGATGGTTCCTTCGCGATGATACTCATACTCCCGAGAGAGACTGAACGCGACCTCGACGAAGCTCTCCTCTGCGCGCAGCGACCGCGCCTTGAGCCCGTCGACACAGTCGATGATCTCCTGGCGTAGCTGGCCAAACTCCGCGAGGCGCTCGCGCGGGATCTGCACGGCCTGCGGACTCTTCGTGCCAATCTCCCGGAACAGATCGCCGAGGCGGGCCACGGGTGCCAGCACGCGTGTGACGAGCAGCAACACGCCGGCGGAGATCAGTCCGAACACCGCCAGCACACTCGACCACAGCGCCCATGGAAACGGTGGCGAGGTCGGCACAAGCGTGTGGATGCGAATCTCGCCGACCTTCTTGCCTCCGACGCCGATGGCCGGTCCCCAAACGACGATCTGCTGCGAAATGTCACCACCGATGGGCGGCGCATCGGACAGGGATGCCTTGCCGCGCGCATGACTCTGCGCGAGCGTCGTCCCCTTGGCATTCCGCAGTGTGACGCTGGCACCGGTCGCTGACGCGAGACTCTCCACCATGAAGGTCAGGTTCTCGCGCGCACCAGTCTCGACCGCGCGACCGACGTCCGCGGAGACACGGTGCACCGCAGCCTTCAGGCTATTCTCGAGCGTCGCCACCTGGCCCACTTCGTCGCGCTGGCGCAACTGCAGGCAGGTCCACGTGGCTCCGGCCAGCGAGAGTAGAAGCAGCACGGGTAGCAAGATGACCCAGAGGCGCTCCTCCAGGAAGCCGCCCTTCTTCAACTCCTGCCCTTGCCCAGTATCTCGAAGCCCCATGTCCTCTCTTGGCGCGGGCCGGCCAGGTTCCGACCAGCTTATCCGCCAGAGACGTTATCGGCTCCGACCCGGCCCGAGCCAAAGGGCGGAACCGCTCATGCCAAGAACTCGTGCCGACACCCTGCGACGCGAACGGACCAGAGACGTCGCCCGGGGCTACTTCATGTCGATCACGCGCACCTTGGCACCGTCCATCTGGAAGATGCAAACGCAGTAGTCCTCGTCCATCACCTTCTTCAGCCGGAACTTGCCGACGATGAGGATTGGATCGTACTGATAGGCGCAGCCCTTCTTTGCGGCGACGTTGATCTTGATCAGACCATTCACATCCGGTGGCGTCCCGTAGCAGCAGCTCCAAAGCGACTTGACGAGATAGAAGTGCTTGATGTCCTCCACCTCGTCGATCGGCAGCATGAAGCCAGCCATCGCCACGACCTTGCCATCGAGCTTCTGGATGTGCTTCGGCATCCCCTTGTAGCCCTCTTCGTAGGGCCACGTGTCGATGCTGTCGAAGCGCACGTATTTTGCATCGCCCCGGATCTTCATCTTCTTGAGGATCTCGCCGAAGCGCTTCTCGGTGTTGCGCATGGCGTTCGCGCCGCGGATCGCGCGAATGTCGTCCTCGTTGGCTCCCGGCGGCAACTCAATGTCGGAATCGCTGGCATCGCGCGTCTGGACATCGACCTTGGACGCTTCGCCCTTCCCGCCGCCCTTCTTCTCTGCCGCCGGCTTGCTGGCGGCCTTCTTGCCAGTGGTCTGCTTGCTGGCAGCCGGCTTGCCAGGAGCGCGCGCCGGCTTGGACGCAGCGCGTTTCGGCACCACAGGTTTGGCCGGCGCCTGGGCATCCAGCAGCTGTGGCGACATCACGAGCCCTAGAGAGATCAGCAGGATCCGGAACTGGTTTTTCATGGCGCTGTCCTTCGCGGTCACTGTGCTCTATCGGTCGGGCGAGAGGAATCGCGCCACATCGGTCCGGGCAGCTTTCGCCGCCGGCAGCAACCCCGCGTATGCGCCGAGTGCCGCAACCCCGAGGATAAGCCAAACCTCGGCCAATCCGAAGGTCGCGCCCGTGACCGGAACCCCGGTCGCTGCCAACAACCAAGGCCCGAGCACCGCCGCCAACCCATGCGCGAGCAGGACGCCGAGCACCGCACCAACACCGGCGATGAGCAAGGCCTCGAGCACGAAGATCGAGAAGATCTGCGCCTTGCGAGCGCCCAAAGAGCGCATGATCGCGACGTCGCGGCGACGCTCATTCATTATATTGTAGAGCGACAAGAACACGCCGATCGCCGCAACGACGAGCACGATCCAACTCACCGCCTGCAAGGCCATGGTGATGTTCCCGATCAAGGCGAACAGCTTGCGGATCTCGACTGCCGGCAACGCAGCCTGGGCATCGCTGCGCCGCTGGAACGCGCGACGCACATGCTGAAATCCGATCGGCGGGCGCGTGTTGAGCACGACCGCCGAGATCTCGACGTCCCCGTGCGAGGTCGCGCTCTTCTCCGACCCGATCGCTTCGTGATCCTTGAACCGATAGAAGGCACCGAGCGGAATGTAGATGGCGCGATCGATCGGCGTACCCACAGGCTCGAGCACGCCAACGACCTCGGACTCGGCCTCGCTGTGGTCGTGGATCGTGTTGCCGACTCCATGTGCTGGCACGATCTTGGCGCCGATGCCGATGCCGAGTTGTGCGGCAACGCTCGCACCGATCACGACCTTCTTCCACTTCTGCGGCACCTCGCCGCCGTCGTGGTGAACGTGCTCGGCGTGCTCCTCGACGTCCTTGCGGTGCGCCTGAAACTTGGCTTCCGCCAGCAGGTCCTCATGCGAAAACTCGAACGGCCGACCAGCGGCAAAACGCAACTCGAGCGGACGATTCTCCTTCCAAGCAGGCTTCGGCTTGCCGAGTACGTTGAACCATTCGTCCGTCGTTGCGACGATCGGAAAGCCGCGGTAGCTGTCGCCAAACGCGACCGGAACCGCACAGCGAACAAAGCGCCCCCACCGTCGGTTTTTCTTGCTCGGCCGAAACTCTCGATAGACCGACAACGGCAACACGCCTTGCGCTGGCTCGATCATGTAGATCGTCGAGAGCACGAGGTCGAGCGGCGAGCCGTCCTTGGGACCGAGGATGACGTTGATCCCCCGACTCGAACTCTCGTAGCGTTGCTTTGCCTGCTCCGAAACCAACCAGAGGAAGGCCACGAGTGCGGTACCCAAGACGATCGACAGAGTCGTGAGCGAACTCGTCAGCAAACGCTGTCTGAGGTTGCGGATCGAGATCTGCGCCAGCCTCATGACCTTGCCTCCGTGGCCACCGCGAGGCTCGGCAGCTCGATCACACGCTGCATCACTTCGGCGCTCTTTGGATCGTGAGTCACGAGCAGGACGGTCGTGCCCATCTCCCCGGCCAACCGCAACATCAACTCGAGAGTCTGCCGGCCCATGGCGGGGTCCTGATTCCCGGTCGGTTCATCAGCGAGCAAGAGTCGCGGCGAGTTGACGAGCGCGCGCGCCACGGCCACGCGTTGCTGCTGACCGACCGACAGCTCGTACGGCCTGTGGCCAAGGCGATCGGCGAGCCCAACACGCTCGAGTAGATCCAGCGAACGCCCGCGCCCCTTGCCACCACCGGCGAAAAACGCACCGAGCTCGACGTTCTCGAGCGCCGTGAAGGCCGCCAGCAATTGGAAGGTCTGGTGCACGTAGCCGATCCGTTCGGCACGAAACCGATCCCGGGCGGCTTCGCTGAGGTCGAAGATGCTCTGCCCGTCCACTTCGACCGAGCCTGCCTCGGGCACAAGGAGTCCCGAGATCGTGTGCATCAACGTCGTCTTGCCGCACCCGGACGGCCCGACAAACGCGACCGTCTCGCCGGCAGCAACATCCAGGCGATGCACACTGCATGCGACGACATCTCCGCCTTCGGCACGCCGGTAGCGCTTCTCGAGACCTTGGATTCGGATCATGCGCCGGACTGCCGCTCGGCTTCGAGCAGGATGCGTTGGACTTCGAGCGACGTCGCAGCCTCGAGGACGTTCTGCGCCAGCGTTTGACACTGTGCGAGGTTCCACGTCGCCAACGCTTCGCGGACGCCCCGACTGTGAAACGGCGACACAGACAGACTGCGATAACCCACGCCCAGGTAGAACGGGATGCGCTTCGCGTCAGACGCACTCTCGCCGAACAACGTGACCGTGCATTGCGACTCCGCGGCTTCGCGCGCGAGCGTTGCTAACAAGCGGAACAACGCTGGATGACACGCATCGAAGAACTGCCCGACGTGGGGGCTATCGCGATCCGCTGCCAACAGGTACTGCTGCAGCGAGTCGAGTGAGATAATCAAGAAATCTGCTCCGGTCGCGACGCTCGCCACGTGAAACGCAGTCGCCGGCACCTCGACCACGGCACCAAGCAACACACGATCCGCGCATGGAATGCCCTCCTTCGTCAGCGCGGCGCGCTGGTTCCGCAACGCCTCACGCACGCGCGATAGATCCTGTGTAGTCGTCACGAACGGCACCGCGACGCGCAACTCCGCGTCCGGGGCAACCCGCAGCAGCGCGCGCAGCTGCGTTCGCAGCAAGGCCGGCTCGTCGAGCAGCAGACGGATCCCCTTGTTGCCGAGCGCAGGGTTCGCCTCGCGGCGGCGCGGCAGACCGGCGACGCGCTGGTCGCGGGCAAGGTCGAGTAGGCGAAACGTGACCGGCCGATCCCCAGCGCGGGCCAGGACCTGACCATAGTGATGCGCGAGCAGGTCCTCGCCGGGCGCGACGCTCGGATCGACTAGAAACAGAAGCTCCGTGCGGTAGACACCGACCCCGTCGAGGCCCGCGTCCATGGCCTGCGAGACCTCTCCGAGGTTGCCGCACGAGCCGAAGACGCCAACACGGACCCCATCGGCGAGCACGATTGGCCCGGCGTCTTCGAACACGGTCTGCGCACGTGCCTCGCCGACGCGTACCTCGTACTGCTGGCGGAGTTCTTCGCCAGGGTTCACGTACACCACGCCCGTGCCGGCGTCGACGATCAGATAGTCGCCGTCCCCAAAACTCTCGCGTAGACTCGGCAGGCCCGTCACGGTCGGGATTCCCAGCGAACGCGCGACGATGCCTGCGTGCGAATCGAGGCCCCCTTCTTCGGCGACGATGCCGAGGACCTTGTCGCAATCGAGGTCAAAGAGGTCGGCGATCGACAGCTTGTGCGCTGCGAGAATGTGCGGGGACGATCGACCTGGACGCTCGCCGGCAACCCCATCCGCCGACAGGTTGCGGATCACACGGAGCGCAACGTCCCGCATATCGAGGGCACGCTCCTTCATGCGTTCGCTCTCTACGAGCTCAAAAATCCGATCGAAGTCGCGCACCGCCTGAGCCAGGGCGTCCTCCAACGACAGCTGCTCGCCACGAATCCGATTCTCGACATCACCGAGAAACTGCGAATCGTGCAGGTAGGCCGAATGCACCTCGAGGATCCGGGTCTCGAGCGCCCCCAGATCCCGCGCGAGCTTGTGACGCAGGGTGGCGACCTGCTGCTTGCTACGCTCGAGCGCAGCGTGAAAGCGCGCGACCTCCGAATCCAGCTGTGTCGTCGGGATCCGACGGATGGTCGGCCGATCGAGTTCGTAGCCGCGCAAACGCACCGGACCGACGGCCACGCCACCGCAGACTGTCATACCCTCGAGCACGGCCCTAAACTCTCCTGTCCAGCATCACCTTCCGAAGCCGGACCATCATGCGGACTCGCCCGATGTCTGCCAGACCAGTTTCTCCAGACGGTTCATTGCCGGGCGTTGCTGCGTCGAAAAAGGCCACTACCATCGCAGGATTTGCTGCAACATGATCGCTCCCCACGTCTCTACAAACCCCGAGGTCGCTTGACTACCAGTAGTACAGCCCTTCAGGCAGGCGTCGTCCGCCGCACCTGCGCGGCACTCGCGTTCTTGGCCGCACTCGCCAACGGAACCGCCTCCGGCCAGACCGAAGCGACCGACGGTCGCGCTGCCGCGAAAGGACGAGCCTCGGTGCGACGCATTCGAACACCGGACGGCTCTGTTTTCGTCCTGGTGAAGCGAGGCTCACGCAAGGTGGCAGCCTGGGCCAGTTTCGTCTGCATGGGTCTGGTGCACGAGTTTCCTGGACAAGCTGGCTTGGCGGAAGCTTGCGCCCGCGCCTCGCTCAACGGCACCAAGGAACACGGCTCCAGCGACCCGGCGCTCGAGGCACGCGCGCTGGCCGAGCTGGATCGCGCCGAAGCCCGTTACCGCGGCGCAGAGTTGAGCGGGATGACCGGCACCGACCTGGAGCACTTGGCCAAAGCGCGCCCGGATGCACACCAGCGCGCGGCGGCGCTCGGCGATCGGCTCGCGTTCCGAGGGTTGCCCGCCGCTCT
>CAYSWE010000181.1:0-8450 GCA_964434515.1 uncultured Phycisphaerales bacterium
GCGGTGACCGAGGTTGGGCTTTCGTGGACGAAGTAGTGGTGCTGGGGCCGTCATCTCTTTGGCTGGCAGCCGGTAGCCGGAAGCTTGTCGCCGGAGTCGCGGCGTTGGCCGCCGCGAGCCTTGCGCGAACCTCAGCGCGGGGCGTGCTGGGTCTGTCGCTGGAGCCTGATGTCGTCGTTGATCGCGGCGTCGTCCGACTGTGTGGTTTCGAAACGGCCGTTGGGGCCCGGCGAGATGCAGGTCAGCCGCAAGCGGGCTCCGTAGTCGTCCGCGATCAGGAGGTAGCTTCGACCCCACGGATCGAGTTCGGGCACATCGCGCGTCCCCATAAACCCTGCGTAGTCCCGGGGTAGCGGGTTCGGCGGGAACGGCGACTGCGTCGGGTTGGTGAGCAGGCGAACCGGTAGCTCGCGCTCGTACGATCCCATGCGCGCTGCGAAGTCGTCGAGCAGTGTCTCCATCGCGGCCGCGGCCTGGTCGACCACCGAGGAGCGCAGGCTATCGTAGGTCAGCAGAACGAACGCGGTGCTCGTGGCGATTAAGCATGCAGCTAGGAACGCGGCCGTGCGCAGCACCGATATGATTTGCGCCGAGATCGTTAGAGAGCCGCGTCGGTCTGGTTCAGGACGTTCCGCCACCTCGGATCTTTCGGCATTTTGTGCCGTCGGCCTCCGCAGGAATCCGACGTTCGATTTGCGGCCAGGCAAAAACATCGGAACGAGAAAAGGTGGAAGGGTGATCCGGATGGAGGGAAGCCCTGCCTGTTGCTTCCCGGATCACCCTCCCGGGGGAGGGCCGCTGTCTGCCTTGCAACGGCCCAGGCCTCCACCACCGGCTTCCGCCACCCAATCCATCCGACTCTGGGCAGCGAGAGCCCTGCGTGCCTGTGAAGGAGGTGCAGGCCCTGGGGATTCACCTTTGGTGATGACCCCCTAGCTCTCTCTCTGGTCTTTCGATTCCCTGAAGCGTGTGACCCCGGAACCTCGCGGCTCGTGCCCGCCGGGCGCCCTTCGGAGGAACGGCCCGAACACTTCGTCGATCTGCGGTTAGCGCAAGAGGCGTGCCACTTCCTCTGCTTTCTTTGGCAGGTTTGTAAGGTGGCTTATAGCAACAGTTTAGCCTTACAGTTGTGGCGACGTCGCAGGAAGGGACCGGGAACGCTGGCATGACGTGAACGATCGTTCACGTCATGCGGGCCGGCGCATCTCTACCGCAGTGTGCGCAGCACGAGATTGTCCAAGAACGCGGAACTCGAGCCCTCGTGCCGGAATGGTATGGGACGGCCGATGGCGCCGCGCAGTGTCTTGCTAGGACTGCGCTGGAATGTCAGGCCTCGGCCGGTGATGGCAACCTGCTCCAACACGAAACTCGTTGGGGATACCCAGTGCCAGATGAGTTGGACATGGTAGATCGTGCCGACGCGGAGCTTGGTCTTTGTCCCGTGGCCGGCAATCGAGAGCAATCCATTCGGCCCCACGGCCAACGTCCTGGAAAAGCCGTGCTGCGAGTCGCGGTCGTCCCCGAGCAAGAAGCGCCCGCCGTTGGCACCGCGTTCGAGATCGAACGACAGAGCGAAGCGTGTTCCTCGGCCGGTGGGCAACGCGAATCCGGTGTTTCCCTTGAGGCGCAGGCGTTTGCCGCCGTTCGTCGTGTTCACGAGAGACAGCTGGCCGTTTCCACCGAGCGGAATCAGCCGTGTTGCGGCGATGCTGGCTCGATGGTCGAAGTTCTCGTCGATGCGGACGCCTCGACTGGGGATCGGATCCTGAGCGAAGGCGGCAAGCGCGATGAATAGGGTGGCCAGTATCATGAGGTGTCGGTGCATCGAGAACTCGCGGTTGGAGTGCCTGCTATCGACTGAGCGCGTATGCCATGTTAAGAATGTGGAACGATTTCCCGGGTCTCGTCTGCGTGGCTTGGGTGTTCTCATTGGATCTCAAGCTCCTTGAGACGCTTCTGCAGCCAGCGTCTCGAGATTCCGAGCGCGCGTGCCGTGCGCTCGCGGTGTCCGCCGTGTCGCAGCAACGTTTCGCACACAAGGCGACGCTCCTCCGCGCGCAGGCGCGATGGGAGCGTGGTCTCTACGTCGCGCTGCGAAGCTGGGTGGCCATGGGGCAGGAGGGCGCTGCCAAGCGGCGCCTGGCCGGGCTCGAGCAGGAGTGCTCGACGGATTCGGCTGCGGAGTTCGGTCAGGTTGCCTGGCCATGACTCTTTGCTCAGGGCGCGGAGGACGTCCGGAGTGACCGCGCGCAGACGGCCGGCGTTTTCTTGCTCGATCATGCGGCTTACGAGGACCGGCAGGTCGTCCATGCGCTGCGCCAACGGGGGAAGGATGAGCCGCGCGCCAGAGAGCCGATAGAGCAGCTCGGGGCGAAGGTTTCCCGCTTTGCTCGATTGGATCAGTGGCACGCGGCAAAGGGTGATCACGCGAACGTCGAGTGGCCGCTCCTTTCCGTCGCCGAGTCGACGCAGAACGCGGCGTTCGAGCGCCCGGACGATGAGGACCTGCGCGCGGCTGGGGAGCGCTGCGGGGTCGTCCAGGACAAGGGTGCCGGACGCGGCTCGTTCGAGCAGGCCGATTTTTGCTTCTTCGGCCCCGGTGAAGGCGCCGCGGGCGTGTCCCATAAGCTCGGACTCGGCCAGCGACTCGCTGAGCGCTGAGCAATCAAGGAAGACGCAAGGGCCGCCCGCGCGGTCGGAGAGTTCGTGGATGTGCCGTGCGAGCCGATCCTTGCCGGTGCCTGTTGGACCCTCGACGACAATGGAGAGATCGGACCGTGCCAGGACCCGGACCTCGAGCCGCAAGGAACGGATGGCATCCGAGACCCCGTCGAGGGCGAACCGGGTTTCGCGTGCCCTGTGGTCGGTCGCTAGCGGTTTCATGGTGGGCTCGCCATCGGCTCGATGGGGAATTGCGCGTCGTTCACACGCCTCGAGCAGCTCGAGATACTTGTGAGCTAACCGACGTGTCCGCGTTCCGAAGCGCAGGGCGACGTCGGGGTGGTGAAGGGCCAGCACCCACTGTGCGGACTCGACGATGCAGAGACTCCCAGCAGCGCAGGGAGCCGCGTCAGGACCGTTGGCTCCGTCCTGGCCGCTCGGTCGCGCGCGCAGCACGAGGTTGACGTCGAGGTCGCGCCCCATGGCCGCTTCGACGCTGCCGACGGCTCCGCGTCGCAGGAGCAAGTAGGTCGGAGCTCCAAGGTGTGTCTCGCAGAACGCGTCCAGGACGGCCTGGGGAGTCAGGTTCTCTGTCTGAGCGATCAACTCCGCGAGCGCGGTGTAGCCGGCGACCGCGCTCGGGTCCACAAGGGCCTCCCGGTGCCCGTCTCGCAGCGCACCGAGGGCACGTGCCACGGCATCGAGCCGCTGCTTCGCAAGAGGCAACTGGCGCGGCATCGGGATCCGTCGACCGGCAAGCGCCGCGCGGGCCGCTGCGACCGACGCTGGCTCTTTGCGGCGAGTCAGCCACGCGGCTCTTGCCACGGCGCCACGCGCGGCGGCTTGGTCCGTCTGGAGCGCGGCCCATTCCACCAGCGCTTCGGCGAGCGACGTGTGGTTCGCGACCGCTTCGTAGAGTGTGATGGCACGCTCGAGTTCGAGACACGCGTCGCGCGGCCTCAGTAGCTGCACCAAGATCATCCCGCGTAAGCGATGCAGGTAGGCGCGGGCCGCCGGTCGATCGAGCGCTTCGACCTGGGCGCGCAGATCGCCGAGTCGTTCGAGTAAAAGGTCGGGTGCGGCTCCCGCCAGAAGGTGGCACTCCAGCATCGTCAGATCGATCTTCACGGACATCACGCCGGGCTTGGCGTGTTGGCTGGCGGCAGCCAGCAGGTTGCGCGCTTCGGCCGGCTCAAGCATGTCGAGCTTGAAGTCGGCGTAGTTGAAGCGCACGACCACCAGCGGTGCATGCTCGTTGCGCGCCTCGAGCCGCTCGACCAGGTGCTGGAAGGCCGCATCCGCCTCGGCGACGCGGCCGCACTTGGCAAGGAACACGGCGAGGCTGTTTTCCACTTCGAGCGATCGATACTCATCGCCGCACTCAAGCCAGGCGGCTCGCGCCTGCGCGAGCCGACTCAGGGCCCGTTCGCCCTGCCCGCGATCCCACAACGCGATGCCGAGCTGCCACGCTGCTTGGGCCTCGAGTTCGCGATTGTGCCGTCGCCGGCCCTCCCGCACGACGCGCCCGAGGTTGGCGAGGCCGGTCGCGTCGGCCAGTCCGGCTTCGCGCGCGCAGCGACCGCGCGTCAGATGGAGATTGAGTTCGGCGATGGATGCGCCCGGTCCGGGCTTGGACAGCGCCGCATCCAAGAGGGCGGTGGCGTCGTGCCCCTTGCCGAGCAGGAGCAGGTTGCGCGCATGCAGGTCGAGCAGCTCGCGATGTTCGTCCTCGGTGGGATCGTGCCGGCCGCGCAGGAGACTTCGCGTTAGGGCGATCGATTCGACGTAACGTCCTTGGCGGTTGTGGATCTGGGCCCAAAGAAGCCGCACCTGAGCGTTGCGTGTCCGCTCGACTTGCGCTTCACGCAGCGCTCGCTCGGCCGCTTCTGGCTCGCCCGCCTCCCAGGATTGGCGAGCCAACTCCACCAGGAGCCCGCGTCGCCGAGTTGCGGAAATCGGGAGGTTCAGTGCGAGCTTGAGCAGCGCGGCGGTTTCGGCTGGCGTGCCGAACCCGGCTGCTCGGGCCTCGTCGAGCTGACGCAACGCCGCTCGCGGAGCTCCCGCGTGGCATGCATAGCGCGCACGCTGCATCGGTGTTTCGGCCACGCTCGCGAGCTTTGTGTAGGCCCAGGCTCGTCGTGTCGGAGGGAGCTTCGCTCGGCGCCGCTCGCGCTCGGCGTCGTTCAGAGCGAGCCGGCCATCGTCCCAGTGTGGACTGCGCGGTGAGCCATCGATGACAGCATCGGTCCAGTCCGAGTTGGTGAGGGAGAGGATTCGAGCCAGGGCTCTAGGGTGAACCGGGCCCTCGGCGCAAGCGAGTAGCGCCGTCACGTTTTGCCAAAGGCGGCTTGGACCGAGTGCAGTCACGGGATTCGACCGAGGTCTCGGGGCGTCAATACGATGCGCCCATACTAACGTGCTGAGCCGATCTCGTCACGTGCCGGAGCGGAACTCCTTGGCGCAAGTCGTTGTCTGGCGGTTGGTTCCCGACGGCGTGTCCCTCTCCGGGACTCAAGTGAGCCGGTCGGCAACACGAAGAACGGGTGGAGGAGATGCGCACACTGTGATTGGGCGGGGGATCTTTGCATCCGGGTTGGTCGTGGCGCTGCTCGCCATGGCTGCGGTCGTGGGGGTCTGGCAAGCGCACAGGATCTGGGCGCCTGCCGGTCGACCGCTCCGTGCGGCCGTCTCGACAGCACTCGAGCGGAGCCTGGTCGAGCGGGCAGAGGTCGCGCTCGCTGGGCGTCGCGAGGGGTTCAGCGCGCTGGCGAGCGCACTCGTCGATGGGCAGCTCGCCGGTGTCGTCTCGGTGCGGCTTCTTTCCCGGCGCGGCAACGAGATCCTTTCCGTGCCGACTCCCGAATCCATTGGCGACGAGGCACCTCCGTTCGATCCGACACGCGAGGCCACCGCGACGCGAACCATCGAAGTCCCTGGCGGCGGGGTGGTCGAACTCGGCGTGGTGCGGACCACGGGCGCCGGTCGGGCGCGCGGGCTCGTCGGGGCTCTTGGCGACTTCGGGGACGCGATTCCGGCGGCTGCGATCGCGCTAGCCATCGTCCTGCTCTGGCTGCGGCTCGGCGTGGTCGGGCCGCTCGAGACAATCAATCGGCGAGTTTCGGCCCTTGGGACCGACCGCGGCACCGAGATCCTCGGCGTCGTTGGACCGCGCGAGGTCATGGAGTTGGCGCAGTCGATGGTGCGGGTGGAGTCGCGACTCAGCCTGTGCCAGCGCGACAGCCAGGCGAACTATGTGGCCATGGAGCGGTCGTTCGAAAAGCTCCGCGACGTCCTCGACTCGCTCGGGCAGGGCGTTCTCGTGTGTGATCCGGACGGTAGCCTGGTCATCGCCAACCACGAGGCGCGTTCGACGTTTGGCATCGAAGTGGATCGACTGCGCACCGTGCGCGTCGTCGATTGTATCCCCGGTCGTGATCGTGCTCGAGTGCGGGCTGCGATCGAGCGAGCGAGCCTCGAGGAGCAGACCGTGGTCCTGGCCGATATCCAGGTCGGCCATCGCATCTTCAATCTGTCTCTGGCTCCGGTTTCGGAATCATGGACGGCGGTCACTGCGTCGCTTTCGACCACGCGGGAGATGCATGCTCGTGGCGTCGCGCTGGTGTTTCTCGATCTCACCGCGATGCACGAACTCAACCGGATGAAGGACGAGTTCCTATCCTCGGTCTCCCATGAGCTACGGACGCCGCTGACCTCGATCCGGTCGTTCACAGAGATCCTGCTGCAGATGACGCCGCGCGACGAGGCCACATGGAAGGAGTTCCTTGAAATCGTCAACACCGAGTCGGAACGGCTGACGCGCCTCGTCGATGATGTGCTCGACTTGGCGAAGATGGAGTCGGGCGCACTCGAGCTCCGGTCGTCGTCGATCTCGGTGGAGCAGATCGCCGCGCAGACGGTTGCGATGTTTGAGCCGCTCCTCCGGGAGAAACGGGTCGCGCTCGATCTGCGGATCGCGCAAGACCTCCCGCTGGTTCCGGCTGATCCCGACAGGCTTCAGCAGGTCGTGACCAACCTCCTGGGCAACGCTGCCAAGTTCGTGCCGGATCGTGGGGGAGTGCGGGTCGTCGCCGAACTCGATGATGGCAAGGTCCGGCTCTCGGTCGAGGACAGTGGTGTCGGAGTTCCCGAGTCCCAGCGCGAAGTCGTGTTTCAGAAGTTCCGCCAGGTGGCTGCACCGCGTGCCGGTAAGCCCAAGGGTACGGGACTCGGTTTGGCAATTTCCCGCGAACTGATCGAGTCGATGGGTGGTCGCATCTGGTGCGAAGCGAGCACCGAACTGGGCGGCGCGAAGTTCTGCTTTGAGCTTCCGGTGGCCGGTCGCGTGCCGGCGTAGTTTCAAGGATCGAGTCGGTAGCCCGTGCCACGGACGGTGACGATGTGGCGCGGCTGATTTGGGTCGGCCTCGAGCTTGGCGCGCAGCTGGCCCACGAAGTTGTCGATCGTTCTGGGTGAGCCGGAATGGTGGATGCCCCAGACCTCGATGAGCAATTCTTGGCGCGTGTAGACCTTGGCCGCGTTGCGTAGCAGAAATGTCAGCAGCTCGTACTCGAGATGGGTGAGTTCGACGCGTTCGCCGGCTCGCGTGACCTCGCGCGTGTCGAGATCGACCAGCACGTCGGAGAAGCGCACGATGCCCGAACGCGCTGGCCCGGCGGGCGCTTCCGGTTGGCTGCGGCGCAAGACGGCGTCGATGCGAGCCAAGAGTTCCGCGACGCCGAACGGCTTGGTGACATAGTCGTCGGCGCCCAGCCGCAGGGCAGCGACCTTGTCATACTCGTCCTGGCGTGCCGACAGAACGATCACGGGCGTCTTGTTCCCCGTTTGCCGCAGCTCGGAGAGAACGTCTAGGCCCGTTTTCGTGGGAAGTTCGATGTCCAGCAGGATGAGCTTGGGTTGGAGCTCGAGTGCTCGTTCGACCGCCGTAGCGCCGTCGCCCAGCACCTCGGCGACGAACCCTTCCAGGCGAAGGTTGAGCGCGACGCCGCCGGCGATGGCAGGGTCGTCCTCGACGATCAGGATGGTCCCTTGGCTTTCGGATTCGCTTTGCATTGGCCGCGCAAGCTACCCGATGGAGCCCGCTCGTGTCCCGGATTCTGCCGCTGCACCCGGCGTCGCGCGGGGCAGCGTGATCGTGACCTCCGTGCCTTTCCCGGGTGTGGAACGGAGTTCGACTTGGCCGTCGTGGGCTTCGACGATCGCTTTGACGATGGCCAGTCCGAGGCCGCTACCGCTGGTCGCGGACGCGTTCGCAGCGCGGCCTCGCTGGAATTTTTCGAACACCTGGCGTCGCTCATTGGCGGGGACACCCGGCCCGTTGTCGTGCACCGTGATCTCGACCTCCCGCGAACCGTTCGAGCGAGCTCGCAGACAGATCTCCTTGTGGGCGCCCGTGTACTTCCACGCGTTGGAGAGCAGGTTGACCACCGCCTGAGTCAAGGCCGGCTTGTCGCCGATGACGGCCAGGTCGGGCTCGAGGTCGACGCTGAGCTGGGTCTCGTCGCCGAGCTTGATCGCATCGAACCCGGTCGTCGCACTGTCGACGATCTCCGAGAGCGCCACGCGCTTCTTGTCGAACAACTGTCGCCCGGCTTCAAGCTTGGACAGTTCGATGAGCCGTCCGACCAGACCGTCCAGTCGTTCCAGCTCGTCGCGCAAGACCCGCAGACAGCGTTCGCGTTCCGCCTCGTCCGTGAGCCGGTCGTCCAGCAGAGCCTCGACAAACATGCGCATCGAGGTCATGGGCGTGCGCAGCTCGTGCGACACCGAGG
>CAYSWE010000182.1:0-8446 GCA_964434515.1 uncultured Phycisphaerales bacterium
GAACGCGAGGCGTTCGAAAGTTCGCAGCGCGAGGAGCACCGTCTCGCGGCGCGTCGCAAGACGCAAGTCGAGTATCTACTGGGTCGAGCGACCAAGAGCTACGAGCATCGCAACTTCCGCGAGGCACGCCGCCTCGCCGAGGAAGCACTGCGCGTCGAGCCGACCGACGAGGTCGCACGAGAGCTCGTCGCGGAAGCCGAGAAGGGCCTGCACGACAAGCTCAACGAGAACTACTTCATCGCCAAGGCGAGGCGCTACCGACGCTTCGTCGCCGCTCAGCAGGAGCGTCGCATCCCCTACTCCGATGTCCTCACCCCGGCTTCGCCCGAGCACCGAGCTCAGGTCGCACGTCGCCGGGCCGACCCCTCTGCCGCCGACATCCTGGCAGCCTCACGGACGCCGGATCGCCGTAGGCTCGAGGAAGAACTCGCCAAAGCTCCGATTCCCAAGGGAGTCAAGTTCGACGACACGAACGGCGGTTATGTCGATGTGATCGACTCGCTCAACACGATGACCGAGATCTCGGTGCTCATCGCCCCCGAAGCTCGCGAGATCATCGACGGGAGCAGCCTGACGTTGACTCTGACGCTGGAGCGGCCCATCTCGCTCAAGAACCTGCTCAACATCATGGTCGACAAGAGCGAGGGACAGCTCGCCTACGTGATCCAGGACGGCGCGGTCATCCTGACCACCAAGGCCAAGTCGCTTGGCAAGCCGGTCCCGCGAGTGCACAACATCGCCGACCTGACCTTCCCGATCACCAACTTCGCTGGGCCTCTGATCCGCGATCTGCCAACGGGCGCCGAGAGTGACTCCGAGGTCCCCGTGGCTGGCGGCCCGGTCGGCGACAAGGTGCGCTTCGTCGAGCCCGAAACGCTGCAAACGCTGATCACCGAGTCCGTGGCCCGCGGCACCTGGGACGGCGAGGGCGTCACCATCGAGGTCGCCTCCGGCAACCTGTTGGTCGTGCACACTCCCGAGGTGCAGGCCAAGGTGGAGCGCTTCCTCAACGATCTGCGCAAGTTCCAGACGAGCCTGGTGACGGTCGAATCCAAGTTCTTGCGTGTCAGCCGCAACTGGCTGCGCCAATGGGGTGTCGACTTCCGTGGCCTTGGTGGAACCAACGCAAAAGGCACGGTCGCGCAACTCGACGACATCACCAACGGGCTGATCAACAACGCGTCGCGCGGTCTCGACAACAACGGCACCGGCGACAACAGTGCGCACCCGACCTCGGGCTTCTTCTTCGACGACGGGCTCGATGGCGATTTCCGGACGCGCACCGAGAACTACTTCCAAAACCCGCTGGGCCGACTGCTCACGACGACCGGTGGAGGGACCTTTGGTCTGACCATACTCGATGATTCGCAGATCAACGTCCTGATCCGCGCTGTCGAGAAAAACCAACAGATCGAAGTCGTCGACGCCCAGAACCTAACCGTGCTCAATGGCCAGCGCGCCAACATCTCGGTCATCAATCAGACGGCTTACATCCAGGACTTCAGCGTCGAGGTTGCGACCGCGGCCTTCATCGCCGACCCGGACGTCAACTTCGTCCAGGACGGTGTCGTGCTCGACGTCCGGCCGACGATCTCCTACGACCGGAAGTACATCATGCTCGACCTGCAGCCGACGGTTGCCGAGCTCGCTCGCCCCATCCCGACGTTCACGACCTCGCTGTCGGGCTCGACACTCCCGGTGACGATCCAGTTCCCGCAGCTCAGCGTCCGCAGCGCGGCGACTACCGTCAAGGTGCCGGACGGCGGTTCGGTCATGATCGGCGGTCTCAACGAGGTGCTCCATCGGGAGCGCCGCGCGCAGGTCCCGTGGCTCGCGAGCCTGCCGATCATTTCGGTCTTGTTCAAGGAAGAGGGTAGCGTCGAGGAAAACTCGAGCTTGATGGTGCTCGTGCGCGCTCAGATCATCAACGTCCAAGAGTTCACCAAGCGCTACGAGGCAGCGGACGGCAGCCGCTAGAAGCCCTGGACGGCTTGTCCCCCAGGCCCCTGCCCCCAGGCCCCTGCCCCCCCGGGGGACAGGGGCGTTATCGATCGATACGATGAGGGCGTTGCGATTCCGATCGCGGCGCCCTCATTCGGTTTTGGCTCGATTCGGCCACACTTCGAGATTTCCGATCAAGAATCACCGTCCGGAGCCAGCAAATGTCGATAGACCCAGCGTACACTCAGGTGGGGCGCCCGATGACTGCCGGCCTCGACGCGATCTTCTTCGACATCGACGACACGCTCTTCTCGACCTCCGTCTTTGCCGAGAAGGCTCGGCGCAATGCGGTCGACGCGATGCTACAGGTGGGCCTGCGCGCTACCCGTGAGCAGTGCCTGAAGGAGCTTGCGGAGGTCATTCGAGAGTTCTCCTCCAACTATGACCGGCACTTCGACAAGATGCTGCTGCGTCTGCCCGATTCCGCCCTCGATGGCATCAACCCCGCCATCGTCATCTCGGCGGGCATGGTGGCCTACCACGACACCAAGTTTCGCGATTTCAAGGTCTACGACGACGTCTACGAGGTGCTCGGCGCCTTGGGAGCCACCGACCTCATCCGGGGCATCATCTCGTCCGGAATCACGATCAAGCAGACCGAGAAGATCCTTCGTCTGCACATCTACGAGTTCCTGTCCCCGAACGCCATCTTCGTTACGGACCAGATCGGCATCAACAAGCCCAACACGAAGCTCTATCAGCGCGTGCTCGAAGCCCTCGACCTCGAGGCCTCGCGGACCATGTATGTTGGAGACCATCCCACCAACGACATCGACCCCTGCAACGAGGCCGGCATCGTCACGGTCTGGAATCGGCGCTCCGGACGCCATTCGCGCACTCCGGGGAAGACCAAGCCGACTTTCGAGATCCGTGATTTCTATGAACTGAGAGAGATTTTGCGGAACCACTTCGGAGTTATGATCTGATCCGCGAGCTTCCCTCGCCCTGCTTCCCTCGGCCTGCTTCCAGATCGTCCCGAACCTCGCTCCCGACAAGCTCCGCATGGCTCACGCTCAGATTGATTCCACGACTCCACCCGGCAAACGGCTGTTGCGCCTCTGCGTGAACGGAGCCGCCTACGCCGTCGCCGCCCGTCCGAGCGCGCTGCTGCTCGACGTGCTGCGCGATGACCTCCGCCTGGTCGGCACGAAGCGCGGTTGCGACATGGGCACCTGCGGATGTTGCAACGTCCTCCTCGACGGTCGCGCCGTTACGTCTTGCCTCGTGCTGGCCTTCGACTGCGAGGACAAGAAGATCACGACCATCGAAGGCATCACGACGGAATATGAGGAACGGGTTCACCCACTCCAAGAGGCCTGGGCCGAATGCGGTGGCAGCCAATGCGGATTCTGCACGCCCGGCTTCGTCATGACTGCACACGCGTTGCTCGCCGAGCGCTCGCACCCGAGCCGGGTCGAGATCGCCCAGGCGATCTCCGGCAACGTATGCCGCTGCACCGGCTACAAGAAGATCATCGACGCAGTGCAGCTCGCCGCCGAGCGTCTGGCCGCGGTCCACTCCCCGGAGCAGCCAATCTGATGGGACGTCATCCACACGACCCGAAGCGGCAGAAGCAGGGACTCATCGGTAGGCCGCTGCCGCTGATCGATGCGCGACGCAAGTCGACCGGGCAAGCGATCTATACCGACGACATCCAGCTGCCCAACATGCTCGTCGGCAAGATCCTGCGTTCGCCATTGCCACACGCACGCATCGTGTCGATCGACACGCGGCCCGCGGAGCAAATCGACGGCGTGCATGCAGTCGTCACCGGCAGGGACGCGCCGAATCCGTTCGGTGTGCTACCTGTGAGCCAGGACGAGACCGCCCTCGCCGTCGACCGCGTCCGCTACATCGGCGACGGCGTCGCGGCGGTCGCGGCGGATAGTGAAGAGATCGCCCTGGCGGCGTTGGCTGCGATCGACGTCGAGTACGAAGAGCTGCGCGCGTTCCTCGAGATCGAGGACAGCCTCGAGGAGGTCCCCGAGGAGTTGCGGCTGCACGAAAAGACGGTCGGGTCCACCAACATCCACAAGCAGGTGACGCAGGACTTCGGCGATGTGGACGCTGCCTTCGCGCGGGCGACCTGGCAGAAACGCAAGCGCTTCCGGTTTCCCGGCGTTACGCATGCATTCACCGAGCCGATGTGCACGATCGCGCACTTCGACGTCGATGGCCGCCTGACGATCTGGTCGGCGCAGCAGGTACCGCACTACCTGCACCGGGCGCTTGCCAAGGTGCTCGAAATGCCGATGCACCGGATCCGCGTCATCCGGCCCACGGTGGGCGGCGGTTTCGGCGGCAAGTCCGATCCGTTCCCGCACGAGATGACCTGCGCCTTGCTCTCCCGCAAGTGCCGGCGTCCGGTGCGCATCCTGTTCGACCGCGAGGAGGTGTTCTACTCCAATCACGGCCGGCACCCATCCAAGATCGAGGTCGCACTCGCGATCGACAAGGACCACAAGGTCGCGGCGTTGGATGTGGACGCGCTGATCGATGGAGGTGCCGCCGGGAGCTTCGGCGTCGTTACGACCTACTACAACGGTGTCCTGGCCAACGGACCCTATCGCCTGCCCAACTTTCGCTACCGCGGTCGACGCGTGTACTCGAATCGACCGCCCTCGGGCGCGATGCGCGGGCACGGCGCCGTCAACACACGCTTCGCCTACGAGGTCCTGCTGGACGAGGCCGCGCACGACCTCGGTGAGGATCCGGCCCAGTTCCGCATCGACAATGCGCTCGGGGCCTACACGAAGACCATCAATGAGTTCCGCATCACGACCAACGGCATCGTCGAATGCATCGAGCGCGCAACGGCCGCGGCGGACTGGAGCCACAAGAAGGGCCAACTACCGTTTGGGCACGGGATCGGCATCGCCGGCGGGTTCTACATCTCCGGGTCCGCGCTGCCGATCCACTGGGACAAGATTCCGCAGTCCACGGTGCACCTCAAGGCCGACTTCGATGGCGGAATCACGATTCACAGCCTCGCCGCCGAAATCGGCCAGGGGTCCGACACGATGCTGGCGCAGATCGTCGCCGACGTGCTTGGGCTGCCGATCCATCATTGCCGGGTGTTCAGCGAAGACACCGACACCGCCCCCATCGACCTGGGCAGCTACTCGAGCCGCGTCACGTTCATGGCTGGCAACGCGGCGCGCCGCGCCGCCGAAAACATGCGCCGCGAGATCCTCGCCGGTGCCAGCGCGCTGTCGGGCCACCCGACCGAGCTACTCGTCCTGGAAAACGCCGAAGTCGTGCACGTCGCTGATCCGACCATCCGCTTCCCGTTTGTCGACGCGCTGCGCCGTGCCATGCGCGACACGGGCGCGCTGCAGAGCTCCGGTTGCTACACGGCGCCGCCGCCACTCGGCGGCAAGCATAAGGGCGCCGCGGCGGGTTTGTCGCCGACCTACAGCTTCCAGGCGTTCGTGTGTGAACTCGAAATCGACCTGCGTACCGGCAAGCCACGCGTACGCGACGTGTGGGCCGCGCACGATTGCGGCCGAGCGCTCAACCCGCTCGCGGTCGAAGCACAGATCGAGGGCTGCGTGCACATGGGCCTGGGCCAGGTGCTTTCCGAATCCATGGACTACAACCGAGGCAACGTGGAGAACCCGAACTTCCTCGACTACCGAATGCTGTCCTCCACCGAGACGCCTGAGATCCACCCCATCCTCGTCGAGACGCTGGATCCCGAAGGGCCATTCGGCGCCAAGGAATGTGGCGAGGGCCCGCTCCTGCCGATTCTGCCCGCGGTAGCCAACGCGCTGTACGACGCCGTGGGCATCCGCTTCTACGATATGCCGATCACCGCGGACAAGATCTACCGGGCGCTGGTGCAGCAGCGCAAACGGGCGCCGGCCCAAGGAGGGCAGCGCGGATGATCCTGCCTCCATTCGAACTCCACCGCCCGCGTAGCATCGACGCTCTCTCGACACTGATCCGTGAGCTTTGCGCCGACCAGCAACCCTTTGACTTCATTGCCGGCGGCACGGACCTTCTGCCGAACTACAAGAACCGCCTCAACACCAAACCACATGTGATCTCTCTCGCCGCGCTCGAGGGACACGACGCGATCTCGTTGGAGCGGATCGGTGCCCTGGCGCGGATCGAAGATCTGGCCCGCGATTCGGAGTTGGCCGAACACTTTCCGGGGATCACCGACGCAGCCAAAGCCGTGTCATCACCGCCACTGCGCAACCTCGGCACGCTGGGCGGAAATCTCCTACTCGACACGCGCTGCTCGTACTTCAACCAGTCCGAGTTTTGGCGTGCGAGCAAGGGCTACTGCATGAAGGCAGACGGCGACGTGTGCCTGGTGGTCCCACAGAAGGAGATCTGCTACGCGACATTCTCGGGCGACCTCGCGCCGGTGTTTCTCGTGCTCGATGCCAGCTTCGCGCTGGTCGGCGCAGACGGCGAGCGCACACTCAAGGCGCGCGAGTTCTACGAGTTCGATGGCATTCAGCGCTTTGTGAAAAAGCCCGACGAGGCGCTCCTCCAGATCGATATTCCCAAGACAAGTCGTCGGCTGCGCACCGGCTACCGCAAACTGCGCGCCCGCGACACCATCGAATACCCGGTCATGGGCATCGCCATGGGTGTGGTCACCGAGAACGCGCACGTCAGCGAACTGCACGTAGCCGTGACCGGTGCCGAGGCCGTCCCGCTCTACTACGGAGACCTCGGTCTGACCGACCAGCCGGCCTCCGAAGCGACGTCCGAGGCTATCGCGCAAGAGCTCGAGGCGCGCATCAAGTGCTATCGCAACGTGCCCTTCCCACCGGGCTATCGCAAGGCCATGGGTGGCGAGCTCGGCCGCGAGCTGTTCCTCGATCTCGTGCGCTAGCCGTTCAACTGCCGATACGTAAGGGTCATGACAAACGAGACCGAGTTTCAGTCGACGGCGCTCCCCGGGGTGATCCTGATCAAGCCGCACGTCTTTGGCGATGCCCGTGGTTTCTTCCTCGAGACCTACCAGCGCGAGCGCTATGCCGATCGCGGGATCGACGTGGGTTTTGTCCAGGACAACCACTCCCGGTCCAAGCACGCCACGCTGCGTGGCCTCCACGTGAACACCGAACGTCCGCAAGGCAAACTCGTGCGCTGTGTTGCCGGCGAAATCTTCGATGTGGCGGTCGACGTTCGTCCGGGGTCCCCGACCTACCGGCAGTGGGTCGGCGCGCGGCTATCGTCGCAGAACTTCCATCAGATCTGGGTGCCGGCTGGCTACGCGCACGGGTTCTGCGTCCTGAGCGACGTCGCCGAAGTCGAATACAAAGTCACCGACTACTACCACCCGCAGGGCGACGTTTGCATCGCGTGGAACGACCCGGACATCGGCATTGAGTGGCCACTTGAGAGTGCACCACTACTGTCGCAGCAAGACCAAGCGGCTGCGCCGCTCGCCGAGCTGGCCGACAAGCTACCGCGCTATTCCGGCGCTTCCCAACCGATGGACGCCCGCACCTGATCGACGGCGCGCCCCATCGGCAAAACGCACGGCTCACACTGGCTACCGCAGCAGACACGCCAGTCGCTGTGCGGATCGAACACCAAGCGGCGAATCGTGTCGCGAAAGCCCTCGGGAACGTGGTTGTCGCGCAGCGCTTCGTCGAGCGCGGCCTCGAGCGCTAGGCTGCCCTGGTTCATCATCCCGCTACTTCTCGGGTCGGCCGAACTACTTCTTGGGTCGTGGCGTCAGCGCCACGAACGTCGCCTCTTTGGCCCGGAATCGCTTGCGAATCAAGGCATCTACGGTAGCAGTGTCGGTAGCCGTGATTTTCTTCCACAGGTCCTCGGGAAAGCCCTGCACGACAGCCGCACCGCGCGCCATACCAAGCCGCCACAAGGCCATAGGTTGCGACGCCAAGAGGTGCGCCCGGCGGCGCGATCTGGGCAGTGGATCGAGCAGTCCCTCGAGCTGCAGACGTGGAACGAGGAGTTGGTTGGAACGTAGTGGATGGCGAACCAGCTGCGTAAGCCAAGTGCCGACCTCAGCGCGCACGTCCTGGATCGATTGGCCGTCCTGGCCGCGACGGTTGAGCAGCACGAGCGCCGGAGACTCGAGCAGCGGATACAACCCTGGCATGAAAAACGCCAGTCCCTCGTGGCCGCGGTAGTGAAAGCTGGCCTGCGCACGCATGCAAAGATAGAAAGCACCGAGGACAAACGCTGGGAACTCCTCCGAGTCCGGCGGAGGCGCCCGAAACGCCCAGCTGGCAAACACTCCTCCGACGTTCGCCTGCTCGGTCACAGCCGCGGGCGGCTTCCCTGTTGGTAACGCTCGCTCCTCATGGACGGCGCCTCGCTTCGCGATGCCCGCAAAGAGTTCTTTGTAGAACGGTCGGTCCAACACCGGGTCGACCCGGCCGACCGCGACCAGCAGCGCGTTCTCGGGGCGGTAGTGGTCCTGATAGAACTGCCGCACGTCGGCGAGATC
>CAYSWE010000183.1:0-8431 GCA_964434515.1 uncultured Phycisphaerales bacterium
TCGGCCGTGTCCGAGCTGACGGACTCGAGGAACGCGACACACCCCATCAGTCCGTTGGCCAGGCCGCAAGCGAGCAGGACGGCGGTGCGCTGCGCGCGCGCGGCCGCGGACTCGCTCGGAGCCGCCGCCTTGGTGCCGAACAGCTCGGCGACGAGCTCTGGGTTGTTCCACAGCTCCAGGGTCTTCTTGCCAGCTTTGCCTGCGTCGAGCACCACTTGATTGCCCTTGCATTCGACGACGCGCAGATCTTCGCCCAAGTAGCGGATCGTCGGATGGCTTCCGCTGGCAAGGGCCGCACCGAGCGCTGCGACGCCGCGCGTGGCGGACTGCAGCACGGTCTGCATGGCTCGAATCGGACGCCATTCGTCGGCGTAGTCCGCCGGCACCTCGATCGAGCTGAGTTTGGCCTGTGCGGCTTGGATCTGCCCCTTGCGCAGCAGCCCGAGCGCGCCACCGGACCCGATGAGTAGGCCGTGCCGGCTGGCCAGCAGCTTGGCTGCCGCGGTAGCATGCGCCGCGGTGCGCGCCGTGCGCACGGCGTCGATGCGCTTCTTGCCACGCGCGCGCCAGTCGTCGAGCAGTTCGGTCGCGCCACTCGGAGCCTGCCGATCGCCGAGCGCGATGGCTGCCTCGAACGCTCGTGTGAGTTCGTCCAGGTCGCTCGTGGGGGCGGCGAGACCTTGTTCCAGTTTGGCAAAGGCTTCGCTGGCGCGCTTGCTCAGGCCGTCGAGGATCTTCGGGCCGAGGTCGGTCAAGGCCTGATCGACGACCGGCGGGCGCTTGCCACTGCCGGCGAGTTGCTGCGCTTCTTGCCAGGCAGCCAACGGATCGCCGGCGCGCAGCTTGGCCTGCGCTGCGCTTTGGATCCGCGCCGCACGCTCCCGCTCGGCCTTCTTGCGCGCGGCGAGGGCTGCGACGCGACTGGCTTCGGCCTTGCGGAGCCGTGCGGCTTCATCGCTCGCCGCCTTGGCAGCTTTGGTCCCTGGATGCGCCTTGGCCATCGACTCCAGCTGCTCGGCGCGCGCCAGCGGATCCAGGTCTCGGGCGATCTTGAGGTGCGCAATCTCGGCGTCGCCTTCGCGCTTTTCGTTGGCCAGGCGCTTGGTATTTGGGTCCGTGCGGATGATCTCGACCGGCTCGGCCGGGGTTCGCAGCACGAAGTAGCCTAGGCCGGCGGCGAGGACGACGGCGATGCCACCGAGAACGAACATCGGCTTCTTGGAACCCGAAGGCTCCGCCACGAGCAGATCCAGGCTCGAGACCAGCTCGTTGGCATGTTGGAACCGATCCGCCGGGTCCTTCGCCATGAGGCGCGCGACAATGGCCTCGATTTCCTCGGGAATCTCCGGAACGAGGCTGCGTACCAGCGGGATCTCGGCCTCGATGTGCGCGCGCAGAATCTCACGCACGGTCTTGCGGCGATACGGATTCTTGCCAGTGAGCAGTCGGAAATACGTGCAGCCGAGCGAGTAGAGATCGGAACGGTGGTCCACGGCCTTGCCCTGCGCCTGCTCCGGCGAGAGGAAGTGCGGTGTCCCGAGAATCTTGCCCGGCTTGCCGGTGTCGGGCCCAGCCGCCAGCCCCAGGTCGCAGATCTTGACCGTGCCTTGCCCGGTCGGCATCAGGTTGTCGGGCTTGATGTCGCGGTGCACGATGCCGAGTTCGTCTGCGTAGGCCAGTCCGGCAGCCGCGTCCCGGATCGCGGCGGTTGCAGCCTCGAGTGACAGCCTGCCGGTCTGTTTGAGTTTGTCCTCGAGGCTGCCTCCGGGGAGCAACTCCATGGAGTAGAACGGTCGGCCGTTCTCCTCGCTGACGTCGAACACCTGGACGACGTTGGGATGGTTGAAGCGGCCGGCAGCGCGCGCCTCGCGCACGAACTGCTTGACGAACGAGGGGTCCTGGCAGAGTTCCGGTTTGAGCACCTTGATCGCCACGTCGCGGTGCAGCGAGACCTGGTTGGCCAGATAGACCGTCCCCATGCCGCCATGTCCGAGCACGCCGCGGATCTCGTAGCCGCCCAGGTGGTGTCCAACTGCGAGGTCCTGCCCTGCGGTTGGTGCGATTGGTTGGCTGGCCTCGGTCGGGGGGGTGAGCGAACTCGTCGCGGCGCTGGAGTTCCCGTCGGACGGCGAGTCGTCGGCGAAGCGCAGGTCGGCGCTACCGATGCTCACCGCGTCGCCGTTCTGCAGTCGGACTACTTGAATCGGTTGTCCATTGACCCGAGTCCCGGACTCTGCTCCGAGATCCTTGATGGCGAACGTCCCGTCCTTGAGCGTGCGGATGACGCAGTGCACGTCGGAAACGGCCGCGTCGGCGATGCGAATCGTCGCCTCGCCAGACGTGCCGAGCGTGGTCGGTGCCCGCGGGTCGAGTTCGTGTTCGCGGCCATCGCTGAAGATGAGTCTTGCCATTCCCTACCTTGTCGTCTCTCACGCCGTGATGGCGAAGGGTTCAGCTCCGGAATAGGGCCGACCCGATGCGCAGCATGGTCGCGCCTTCCAGGATAGCGCCTCGATAGTCTCCGCTCATACCCATCGATAGTTCTGGCAGCTCGAATCCGCTGGCAGCGCGCAGATCGGCGAGCTGGCGGAAGGCTCCGCGCGCCGTCTCGTGGTCGGTGCCGCGCGGCGCCATGCCCATGAGTCCCTCGATCTTGAGCCCCGGGAGTTCGGCGCAGTGCGCCAGGGCCTCGCCGACCTCCGCCGGGTCGAAGCCCTGCTTGCTCGCCTCGGCCGCCACGTTGACTTGCAGCAAACCACGCACGACCTTTCCCTCCTGCTGGCCGATCGAATGGACCACTTCGAGGATCGCGCGGCGGTCCAGCGAGTGGATCCGGTGGGCGAGGCGCACGGCGCTGCGTGCCTTGTTGCGCTGCAGCGTGCCGACGAAGTCCCAGCGCACCGGCGTCGCCACATCCGAGAGCGCCGCTAACTTCTGCGCCAGCGCCTGCACGCGACTCTCGCCGAGCACGGCTGGCCGGCCGAGTTCGACCAGCGCCGTGATCAATGCCCGTGTCTCGATGGCGGTCGCATACTTGCTGATCGCGACCAGCTGCACCGAGGTCGGATCACGGCCGGCCCGAACGCAGGTCTCCTCGATCTCGGCAAAGATGCGTTCGAGGTTGCCGCGCAGGCGCGAAACTAGGGGATCCATGCAGAGGGCATAGGGTGCGTGGGGGCCGGCTGCAATGGTTCTTGCCGTGTTTGAGCGGCGTACTGGCGCGGCCGCTGGCTCGGTTGTGCTCCCACGTTGGAACGTGGGGATTGGTTCCGTCGCAAGCCCCAATGGAGGCTGCCTCAGCCGCGCAGAATACGCACGACGTTGCGCGCGCGGATCGCGTGCCAGCGACCGCGGGCTTCGACGCGCTTGCCGACTCGGGCCTCGGCCAGCGCCGCAAGGCGCGTGAGGAGCGAGCGGGGCGGCACCGCGACGTCGAGCAGGCGCAGCGCCGCTTCGAGGTGGCGTTCGCGGGCGAACGGACTGAGCGCGGTCAGCTCGCGGACGCAAAGCTCGACGAGGCCGACGCCGGCGACGACTGGCTCGAGGCCCGCAAGCTCGCGCTCGGTCGCGCGCTCGAGCCGCGCTGCTTCACGGACGAGCGCCACGAGCGCGCGATCCTGCGGGTCGCGCCGGCGCAGCTCCGGCAGGATCTCGTGCCGAATCCGGTTGCGCGGGGTGTGGTCGGGGTCGGCGTTGGTCGGGTCTTCGAGGAAGGCGAGTCCGGCGCTGCGCGCCGCCGAGCAGATCGCCACCTTGGGGATCGCGAGCATCGGACGGAAGAGCATGGGGCCGTCCGGCTGGGCGCGATCCAGGGCTCGCAGCTCGGGGATGGCGCGCAGGCCGAGTGGCCCGGTGCCGCGCATCAGGCGGAACAGCACGGTCTCGAGCGCATCATCGCGGTGGTGGGCCAGCAGGATGGCGCTGGCCTGCGTCTCGCGGGCGATCCGTGCGAACGCACCCAGCCGAGCGGCGCGGGCCGCCGTTTCCCCGCCTGGTGCCGCGACCGCGGCGGAGTGCACGAGGCACGCGATGTCGAGCCGAGCGGCGGCCGCGCGAGCCGCCTGTGCCGTGGTCGCGGAGCTTGGCTGCAGGCCGTGGTCGATATGCACCGCCACGAGCGGTGGCAGCGATGCGGTCGCGCGAAGCGCCGCAAGCGCCGTCAGCAGCACGGTCGAGTCGACCCCGTGTGAGAACCCGATCAACCAGGGCCGGCCGGACCCGATCGCGAGCGCGTCGCGCCGGCGCTGGATGCGGGACCACACTCGTGTGGTGATGCGACACAGTTTTGGCGTTTGCCCGATCCCACGTGGAGACGGCCGCGCCACGTCGCTATGCTGCTTCGCCTTCATTTCGTAGCTGCGCCTCGATTCGGCGTTCCAAGGAGAATAACGCAATGGGCCTCAGAATTGGCATCAACGGGTTCGGCCGCATCGGCCGGATGGTATTTCGCGTCATGGAAGAGCGCAGCGACATGGAGGTCGTTGCCATCAATGATCTAGCCCCGGCGGCTTCGCTGGCTCACCTGCTCCGGTATGACTCGGTGCACGGTCGCTTTCCCGGCAGCGTGGAGACCGGCGAGGCCGGCTTCAAGATCGCCGGTCGCGATGTGCGTGTCGTCTCCGAGCGGGACCCGGCCAAGCTACCGTGGAAGGAGATCGGCGTCGACTTCGTCGTCGAGAGCACCGGGTTCTTCCGCACGCAAGACGCGTGCATGAAGCACGTCAGCGCCGGCGCCCCGAAGGTGCTGCTGACCGTGCCGCCGAAGGACGAGATCGACAACATGGTCGTGCTGGGCGTCAACGACGAAGCCCTGCGTGCAAGTGACAAGGTGATCAGCAACGCCTCGTGCACCACCAACTGCCTGGCACCGATCGCCAAGGTGTTGCAGGATTCGTTCGGTATCGAGCGTGGTCTGGTCACGACCGTGCACGCCTACACCAACGATCAGCATATCGCGGACCAGATCCACAGCGACCTGCGTCGTGCGCGCGCCGGGGCGATGAACATCATTCCGACATCGACCGGTGCGGCGCGTGCGGTCGGCAAGGTGCTGCCGGAGCTCAATGGCAAGCTCGACGGCATGGCGATGCGGGTTCCCGTGCCGGACGGATCGGTCGTCGACCTCGTCGCCATCCTCGCCAAGGAGACGACCACCGACGAGATCAACGCCGCGCTCAAGGCCGCCAGCGAGGGGCCGATGCGGGGGATCCTCGGATTCACCGAGGACCCGATCGTCTCGAGCGACATCATTCACGATCCACGCAGCTCGATCGCGGACGGCTTGGCGACGATGGCCATGGGCAACTTCGTCAAGGTCGTGAGCTGGTATGATAACGAGTGGGGTTACAGCAACCGCGTCGCTGATCTGATCGCCAAGGCGCACGCCCTCGGTAGTTGAGCTTCTACGGAGCCGAGAATATGCAGCGTCTCGATGGGCTGGACCTCGCCAACCGGCGCGTGTTGATCCGTGTCGATTTCAACGTGCCGCTCGATGCGCAGCAAAACGTCACCAGCGATGCGCGCATCGAGGCGGCGCTGCCGACCATCGAGTACGTGCTCGAGCACGGCGGTCGTCCGATCTTGATGTCCCACCTGGGGCGTCCCAAGGGCAAGGTCGTGGAGACTCTGCGCATGTTGCCGGTTGCCGAGCGGCTTCAGGAGCTGACTCAGTGGAACGTGCGCTACGTTCCCGAGTGCACCGGTCCGCTGGCCAAGGATCTGGCGCTCAGCCTGGAGCCGGGCGAGGTCCTCATGCTCGAGAACCTGCGCTTCGACCCGCGCGAGACGCAGGGTGACGATGCGTTCGGTCGCGAGCTGGCCGAACTGGGTGAGGTCTTCGTGTCGGACGCGTTTGGCACCTGCCACCGCGCGCACGCCTCCGTCGTCGTTGTGCCGCGCTATCTACCCTCCGCGTGCGGCTTACTGCTGCAGAAGGAGATCGAGGCCTTCGAGCGCGTGCTCGACGAGCCGGCGCGCCCCTTCGTCGCCATTCTCGGTGGCGCCAAGGTTTCGGACAAGTTGCCCGTGCTCGAGCATCTCTTGACCAAGGTCGATCGCTTGCTGATCGGCGGGGCCATGGCCTACACCTTCCTCGAGGCCGAGGGGATCGCGGTCGGCCAGAGTCTCGTCGAGGTGGATCTGCTCGATGCAGCCAAGCGCGTCCTGGCCAAGGCCAAGCAGCAGGGCAAGTTGCTCGCGCTGCCGACCGATCACCTGGCCGCCGTCCGGTTCGCTGCCGACAGCCCGTATGAGATCCTCGGCCCGCAGATCCCGGACAACCTGATCGGCCTCGACATCGGGCCGGAGACGCGGAAGCGCTACGCCAGGCTGATCTCGGATGCGCAGACGATCGTTTGGAACGGTCCGATGGGGGTGTTCGAGATGGAGTCCTTCCGGCGCGGAACCGAGAAGGTCGCCGAGGCCGTGGCGGCGTCCTCGGGATTCTCGGTGGTCGGCGGCGGCGACTCGGTTGCCGCGACCGAGCTGCTGGGGCTGGCCGACAAGGTCGATCACGTGTCCACCGGCGGCGGTGCGAGCCTCGAGCTGCTCGAGGGCAAGACGCTGCCGGGCATCGCCGCGCTCGGGTAGTGGCTCTCGCTGCGGCCGAGGATTCTGCATGATCAGAATCAAGACCGGCTTGCATGCGGGTCGATCGGGAACTATCTTCCTCGCCCGCAACGCATTCCGCGTAGCCGGAAGCGATGATCCCCGATAGCTCAATGGTAGAGCATTCGGCTGTTAACCGAAGGGTTGTAGGTTCAAGTCCTACTCGGGGAGCCATTTTCCGTCAGTCATGATTCGGCGGATCCGTGCGGTGCATGCGCCGGGACAGGGTGTCTGGACAGGGTGCCTGGACAGGGTGGTTGTCGGTAGCGGCTTGTCGGTAGCGCGAACGAACCCCGGACGATCCGCATGAAACGACTGCTTGGTTACTTCTTCCGTGGCCTCTCGGCGGTCCTCCCGGCCGCGGTCACCATCGCGGTGCTCTGGTGGCTGGGCAGCACGGCCGAGGGCGTGCTCGGCTGGCTCTTGAAGCTCGTCCTTCCCGGCGCCTGGTACCTGCCCGGCATGGGGCTCGTGGCGGGCGTGCTCTTGGTGATTGCAGTCGGCGTGCTGGCCCACGCCTGGCTGCTGCGCCAGCTCGGCGCCGCGGCCGAGCTGCTCGTACTCCGCACGCCCGTGGTCAAGACCATCTACGGCATGTTCAAGGATCTCGTGTCGTTCCTGCAGCCCAGCGACGGCCAGAGTCGCATGCGTTCGGTTGTGACGGTTCGCTACGGCGAGAGCTGTCTGATCGGTTTCGTGACCCGCGAATCGCTCGAGGGTGTGGTCCCGGGCGGCGCCGACAAGATCGCCGTGTACTTGCCCATGAGCTACCAGCTCGGCGGCTTCACGGTCCTCGCAGAGCGCGCATCGGTCGAGCCGCTCGACCTGGACATCGAGTCCGCAATGCGCTTCGCGCTCACCGCCGGAGTCCAAGCCTCGGCGAACTCGCGCGCGACCTGAGTGGCGCAGGGAGTCGGGGAGTCGTCGCTCCGTGACGATGTTTCATCGCAGCAGCGCAACTTCGCGCGCGACATCATGGTCAGGTTTTTTGGTTCTCCTGCCGTTTCTGTGGGTGAATCGACAATGGGTTGCCTAAGGGAGAGGACGTCCGGAAGCAATGGGACACGGTCCTATGGACCGCGGTTTCTTGTGTCCGGCTACGCCGGACGGAGAGATCTCGCTCCCCCTCGGGCTCAAGAGCAATCTCTCCAGGCGAGCGGGCGGGGGTAAGAAGAGGTTTGCACGACGCAACCTTCCGACGTACGCGATCGATAGGAGAGACTAGCGAACACTGCTCCTCGGGAGAGGAACTGTCACGCCGGAGCAGCGAAGATCGACCGTAGCGAGGACCCCGCTCGTCCGGAGCTTCGTGAACTCCACCGGCTCCTGCTGACGCGCGACGACCCGCTTGATCATCGAATCCGCCGTTCGCCATGCGATACCCAGCAAACTCGAGATCGAAGTCCTGTCCATTCGCTGGGCCAGCCAAACCGCCAGCTCGTCGAACTGGCGTGTGTGGCGCGCCTTGTGGTCTGCCCAGCTTGCGGCCTCCGTCCTGACCCCGCACTCGGCGCACTCGGTCCGACGAAGCTTCGCTTCGAGGAAGCAGCGGTGTGAACCGAAGTCCAGGTGGCGCCAGCGTCGACTTCTCCCGTCTCCTTGGTCGTAGAGCGGGCACTTGTGTCCGCACTCGCCACAGCGGGGTACGCCGCGCACACCGACGCTGACGATCAGGTCACCCGATTCGTCAACCTCCACCTTTTGCACGGAGAGGAGGCGGTAAGAAAGCAGGGCTCGGACTAGTGGTATGAGTCAGAAATCCTCGACCTTATCCGCGGCCCTCGGACGCCCCTGGCGGCGCCCGATGACTCCCGGATCAGGCCGC
>CAYSWE010000184.1:0-8428 GCA_964434515.1 uncultured Phycisphaerales bacterium
GCGGCGTGGCCATGAAATGGGAATCGCGCGAACGACCATTCCGTGTTGGTCCGATTGAAACTTCTTTGTGCTGGCAAAACCGTGCAGCAGAGTGCGGTGCCGCCAGGCTCCCTCGGCGGGCACTAGGGCAGCTCCTCCGACAGGGAAAGCGGATGCCAGGACCTCAGGAATGCACCATCGCGGAAGACATCGAGGATCCCGAACGCGGCTGCCGGGAGGCTCAGCGCCGGGGCACGACGGATCGAGACGCCCAAGAGGCGCGCAGCGAAGCCGGACAAGAGCGGCGCGGCCGAGACGACAACGATGCACTGATCCTCGAAGGCCTCGACCGAGGCGGACCACCACTCGAGAGTACGATCCACGGCGTCGCTGAGCGACTCGCCGCCCGGGGGCGCAACGAGGCCGTAGTCCGCAAAGAAATCGCGCATGAGCTCGGGCTCATCCTGGTGCAGAGCCGTCCATGGACGGCCCTGCCAGCTGCCCAGGTTCTGATCCCGAAGGCGTTCGTCGGTCGTCACCACGAGACCGCGATCCTGCGCGATCGCCTCGGCGGAACGACGACAGTGCGCCGCTGGAGAACTGAACACGTGGTCGATGCTGAGCGGCGCCAGCGCCCGGAGGACCTCGATCGCGTGCGTCGCAGCGCGCCGCGAGAGCGTGGCGTCCCCGCCGCCGACCGCGCGACCACGGTCGGCGTCGGCCAGCTCCGGGTGACGAAACAAAACGACGCGGCAGCACTTCTCAGGATCAGCGAGCATGGACGCAGCGTGCCTGCGCCACCTCGTGCGGTCAAGGCAAGCGCTTGACGCGAGGTGTCGCCGTGAGGCTCGGCACCGCAGCATCGATGGCCCGCCCGAGAGGGCCGGATGCAGTGGTGCGCAATCGCCGCAGAATCGGCAGCGCGGCGCGCGCGCGCGGCCCGATCGCCGTCAGCGCCTTGACGGCTTCCACCTGAACGCGCGGATTCGCATCACCGACGGCGGCGATCAGATCCACAGTCGCGTCGGCCGCTTGGAGACCGAAGCGCTCCAGAACGCGCGCAGCATGGACGCGGCGGTGCCAATCTTGGGCGGTTCGCAGGCGGTATCCCCATGCCAAGGCAACGCGCGGTGACTGCGCCGCAATCCGCAATAAGGCCTCCGCGCAGCGTTGCGCGAGGTCATCGGCAATCTCGATCTTACTGCCCGCGCGCTGATGCCACGTGGCCCCCACCGGCTTGTGGTCCCGACGCTTCAGGGCCGCAACGAGGACGGGAATCGCCGACTCGGCGGCCGCACCACGTCGCCCGAGCGCTTCGATCGCCGCGACCCGGATGAAGATCTGGTTGGACTGCACGACTTCGATCAGCTTGCCGACCGACACACGAGTATCGACGGTCCGGCGATTCAGGAACCGATGTGCCTCGAAGCCGATGCGATTGCTCAACGCCCGGTCCCGCGTCCGCGTCCGCGCTACCAGCAGCGTGTGCGTGAACGGGATGCGCTGGGTGACCGCGTCCGGCTCGGCAAACGGCGTGATGTCAGCGAGCGCGCGGATGATCCCAGGTAGAGTTCGCGGCGCGACCTTGGCCAGGCGCGCAGCCAGAGGCTCAAGCACGACGACGGCGTCGGGACCGAGTCGTCCGAGCACGTCGTAGATCGGCATCGGATCGACGCCCGGCTCATCGAGCGCTGCAAGCAACGGCCGGGCAGCCGACTCGCCCATCAGGACGAGACGCTGCGCCGCTCGAGCCCGGCGTTTCGGCTCGGCCAACTCTCGGATCAAATGCTTGATGGGCGGTTCGTCCTGAGCCAACGCCGCGCCGACGGGGAGCACGCACGCAGCAGCTAGAAACACTCGTGGACGGATGCGGCTCGGCAGGTGATGGTGCCTGATGCTGCAAGCTGACATGACGAACCCTCCGAAGCCAAAACGCAGGCCGCCGACCTACATGCGGCGCTGCCTCCGAGCGACCAAGCGCCTCGTGATCGGCACCCTTGCGCTCGTCCTACTCTATGCGATCGTCGGCGTCGCCGGGACGCTGATCCCGGTGAACCGGCAATGGCGCGAGCCGCGCGAGGGCATTGAGATCTTCGTCACGACCAACGGCGTGCACACGGGATTCGTCGTCCCGACCAAGACCACGGTCATCGACTGGCGCGAGCGCTTGCCGGCGCGATGGTTCCGCGGCGATGTCGCAACCGATCCGTTCGTCGGCTTCGGTTGGGGCGACAAGAGGTTCTATCTCGAGGTCAAGACTCTCGCAGATCTGACAGTCGGGATCGCCCTGGCGTCCATGTTCGGGTTTGGTCCGTCCGCCGTACACGTCCGTTTCTTCTTGAAACCCGAGCCCGACGAGGCGCACCGCAGGCTCACGCTGACCGAGGCCCAGTATCGCGTGCTGGTCGACTGGATCCTCGCGTCGTTCGCCACCAACCAGACCGGCGCGTGGCGCCACATCCCGGACTCCGGCTACACGGACTGGGACACGATGCTCGACGGACAGGGCAGCTACAGCCTGCTCTACACCTGCAACTCATGGACGAACGGTGCGCTCAAACGGATGGGCGTGCGCACAGCGCTCTGGACACCCATGGCGCAGGGTGTGATGTTCTACCGTTGACCGACGCGGGCTGGCACCGGGATTGCTTTCCCACCCACCGGCTCGATGATGGCGCGAACGATCGTGCCACCTTGCACACGGTGTGTGGGCGGCCATGACGACAGACCCTCGAAGCGGAGCGACCGAGTTGTTCGAAATCTTGCCGACCGGAATCGACGGCCTCGACGCGCTGCTCGGCGGCGGCATCCGCTACCCCGAGGGAACGGCCGCGTTCCTGTTCGTCAAGGGGGAGACCGGAACGGGCAAGACCTTGCTCGGTCTCGAGTTGCTCGTCCGTGCTTGGTGGAGCGACGACTGCGGCGGCCGGACGTTCCTGTTCTACTCGATCGAGCAATCCCCGACCGACCTCGAGAAGAAACTGATCCACGACTTCGGCAACTTCTTCGGTGCGCCCGGAGAGATCCGCACGATCGAAGGCGAGAACCCACACAAGCTCTGCCGCGAGATCGACGCGGCGTCGGGTGGCACCAATCGTCTCATCATCACCCATGCAAACCCTGCGGTGTCCGAGTCGCGTGGGTTCCGCATCGACATCGAGTGGATCCAGGCCGAGATTGGCAACTATGGGCGCGCCGACGAGGTCGGCATGGCGTGCATCGACAACGTCGGCCTCCTGCTCAATGATCTCGCCTACTTTGAAAAGCGCGCAGCGCTCCTCGAGGCACGCAATCACCTGATGCGCCACGGCGTGCACGGTATCTTCATCCAGGAAGAGTCGCCCGGAGATCGGCGGTTCCCCAGCGCCGAAGAACTCTCGACCGACGTGTTGATTCACTTGGCATTCGAGGATTCCACGCGCTTCAAGTCGCGATCGATCGAGATCCTCAAAGCACGCCATCAGTATTACTACCGGGGCAAGCATCACTTCTCGATCGCCGGCAAGGGAGTCAACCGTCAGCTCTATCTTGGCGCTCGCGGTGAGCGCGGCCCGGGAACCCACATCTACCCCTCGGTGGCGGCGCAGCTTTCGATCGCGCGAGACGAGAGTCACCTCGCGGTTCCGCCACGCGGCAGCGAGGTGATTGGCTTTGGTTCACCCGAGATCCACGCGGCATTCCACAAGGGCACGGGCCCGGCGGCGCTGTCCTCGACCATCCTGCTGGCCGAGCCCGGAACACGCTACACGGGCTTCGCCCTGCGATTTCTCGCCGATGCTGTGTCGAAGCACGAAGGCGCTCTGCTCGTGTCCACCAAAGAAGACGAGGATGCAATCCTCCGTGTCTGCCGGCTACGCGACTATCTATCGCCGCTGATCGAGGCGAGCGGCGACGAGTTGACCGGGCTCTTCCGCCTACTCTACCTCCATCCGGAGTTCTTGAGCCCGGGCAAGTTTGCCTCGGACATCATGCGCATGTGCGAGGCCGGTTCCGACACCATCGCCGAGCCGGCAATCTCGCGGCTCGCGTTCGACAACATCTACAAGCTGCACCGCCGCTTCCCCTTGCTTGCCGGGCAAGACTTCTTGGTTCCGGCGCTGCTCGACCTTCTGCGCTATGCCCGAGTCACGCCACTGTTCATCGATCACTTGACCAGTCCAAATCCCAACGGAGATCTCGGGCCGGACGCCGCACTGCATCTTTCGACGTTCGACAACGTCTTCCATCTGTTCCTGAAGCACGAGAGCGACGATCACCGGCACTACCTTCACGTGGTGAAGTCGATCGGAAACGAGTTCGATACGCAGCCGTTTCCGATCCAGCTCTGACCGCGACGATGACTCCAAAGCAGAAGTCCGTGGCAATCTTCGTCGGAGGCGGTCCGGCACCGGGCATCAACGGGGTCATCGCCGCCGCGACGATCGAGGCACGCAATCGTGGCTGGACCGTGGTCGGCGTCTATGACGGCCTGCGCTGGCTGGCCGAAGGCATCACCTCGCAAACTCGCACGTTGCGCATCCGAGATGTGTCGCGCATCCACCTCACGGGTGGGTCGATCCTGCGGATTTCGCGAGCCGGCAATGTCCACGAACCCGAAGTCCGTGACCGCGTGATCCGGGGGTTCGGCGAGCTCGGCGTCAACGCCGTGATCTCGATCGGCGGTGACGGCACCGCGTCCGCCGCTGCCGCGCTGGCGCGACACTCCGATCTGCGCGTGCTCCATGTGCCAAAGACCATCGACAACGACCTGCCCCTTCCGGGTGGGTTCTCGACGTTCGGATTCCAAACCGCGCGGCACATTGGCGTCGAGATCGTCCAGCACTTGATGGAGGACGCCAAGACAACGGGACGCTGGTATCTGGTCATCACCATGGGACGAGACGCGGGACACCTGGCGCTCGGCATCGGCAAGTCGGCCGGCGCAACCATGACCATGATCCCGGAGGAGTTCGGCGACCGGCGAGTCACGATCGACGAACTCGCACTGCACATCGAGGGAACGATCCTGCGCCGACTGGCTGACCAGAGACGTGACGGTGTCGTGGTCCTTGCCGAAGGCCTGGCCCGCAAGCTCGCCCCCGAGGAGCTGCGCCAACTCGAGGGCGGCGAGAGTTCGAGCCGCGGTCGGCTCCACCTCTCGAAGCTGCCGCTCGGCTCCTTGCTGCGCGACCGGCTGCTGGCAACGTTCGCAATGCGCGGAATCGACCTGAACATCACCACCAAGGTCATCGGCTACGAGCTGCGCTGCGCACCGCCCATCCCATTCGACGCGGACTACACCCGCGACCTCGGCTTCAGCGCAATGCGCGCCATCATCGACGAGCGCCCGAGCGGCGTCGTCTGCCGTCAGGGCCCACGAATCCGCGTCTCCCCATTCGCCGATCTCTGCGACCCAGAGACCGGTCGGATGCCACTGCGCTTCGTCGACACAAACAGCGAAGGCTACCAAGTCGCCACCCACTACGAGCTCCGCATTCGTCGCCGCGACCTCGAGGAAGCCGAGCGGCGCGCGCGCATCGCCCACGTCGCCAGGCTGAGCGAAGAGGACGTCGTCCGCCGCTTCGGGCCGATCGCGAGAGACTTCGATCGGCCGGGATCCTAAGAGCGCGCGCGCCTTATGTTCCAGATGCACCTCGATCCGTCGCACGGAACCACGCCCCTCCGGAACGCCCCTGTCCAATCGGGCGAGCGACAAGCGCCGAGTGTTGTGAAAGAAGCCTGCCCATCCCTTCCTACGGCATCCGCGAGATTCGGCGACGGCTCGCGGGATATCGCGTCTTCATCGAACCCTTGAGTCAACTGCGCGGCTGAAGAGTGCGCGATCTGCGACAGACCACCCATGCGTATCGTCCAGCTTAGCGATCTCCATCTGACGGCGCGGCCCGGCGCGAGGGCTTGGCGGTCCGACGTATGGTCGGGTTTACGGCGGACGCTGGCGGCTCTCGAAACGGTCGCTCCATTCGAACGGCTCGTGCTCTCCGGCGATCTCGCCAATCGCCCGACACGCGCCGCGTATGCGCGCCTGCGCGAGGCGCTCAAGCCATGGATCGAACGCGTTCGCGTCGTGCCGGGAAACCACGACGGGCTCGCGCTGGTGCGCGCGAGCTTTGCGGATCGGATGTGTGAGGCGCACGCGGGCTTCGTCGACCGACTCGCGAGCTGGCGCCTCATCGGACTCGACTCCAAGCGATGGGCGCGTGTGCACGGACGAATCGGATCGAAGCAGCTCGACTGGCTCCGCGCCGAACTCGCGACCGACGCCGCACCGACGCTGCTCTTCTTGCATCATCCCTGTGTGCCGATCGGAACCTGGTGGCTCGACCGAGACGTCGTGCGCGACGCGCCGGCGCTCGCCGAAGTGATTCGTAAGAGTCCGGTGCAGGCGGTCTTCTGTGGGCACGTGCACCAATCCTTTACGGGCAGTTTCGCCGGCATCGCGTTGCATACCTGCCCGTCGACGGCCTACCAGTTCCGCCCTGGCTCGACCCGCCCGGGTGCGGTCGAGAGCCGCGACTCGGGCTTGCGCGTAATCGATGTGGACGGTGCGACGGTCCGGACGCACGTCTTGCGTGTGACGGAGGCCGGCGCAGTGACGGACTGGGAATCCTCAGCGACCTTGCTCGAGTCGCACTCGGAAGAGGAACCCATTCGGCGAACGAATCATCCACGCCTCGGCCGATCCTGAAGTCCCCAGGAAACGCTGGGTCAACGCCGGCCCCAAGCGCGCCATCCCGTTGAGGGATTCGGGCGCGCCCCGGACCGTGAGACGCGCGCGTGCGGCCGCACTCGACTCTCCCGTAACGAGCGCAACGAGCCAGTCGCGTTCGGAACGGGAACCGAGGGCAGCGAAGCGCGACCCGACGACAACAACGAAGCGCCGCCCTCGCCAACGGAGATCGAGTCGAGTGCCCCCGGGAATCTCGCTCTTGCGCAGCGACCAACGCAGCGGCGGGTCGGCTACGATGCCGTCGATGAGACGCATCAGTGCGGCCCGCGCCTGCACGGACACGAGCACGCACACAGTTGGACGCGCCGCGCTGCGCACGACGCCCGCCCACTCCTGCCCGAGCGTCGCCCAGAGCTTCGGATCGAACAGGAATCCGCCGCCGAACATAGCCAAGACCTGGGACGCGTCCGGCCCGAACACCCCCATGCCGGTGCCACTGGCAACGAGACGGAGCGCGCCCACGAGGCTCGACACGTCGAGTCGCTGCACCCACCACGCATCGAGCCCGGCCGGATCGATCAGCTGCGGAAGTCGCAGCGGGCCCGGTGGCAGATCGATGGCCTTGGCAATCCCGACGGGCGTGCGCGCGAGCCCGATCGAAGCCCGCAGTCTGTCGGCCTTGGAGGCGTGCGACTCGAGCACGACGGCGATGCTGAGAAAGCTCGAGACGCCCGGAATGCGCCGCAGAGCGTGCAGATCGAACGCGGTCGCGCCGACGGGGCGGCCGCGCTCGGCACGCGCGAGTTCGCGGAGATCGCAGAACATCGCGGTCCGCCCGGCGACGCCGCCTAGATCCGCAAGCGATCGACGAAACCACGCGCGCTCGGTGAGCCGCCCCGAGACGATTCCAGTCGAGTCCGGACGGAGCGTGCCCCTTGCCTGGTCGAAGACCAGTCGGTGACCACCGGGGACCTGAAACCCCGCCCGGAACGACCTCGCGCTCGCGGCATCGGGAAACTCCGCAACACCAAACCAACGCGGCCCGGCGCTGGCCTTGGCGACCAGCGAAGCCAGCACACCTTGCGTCCCGTCGAGGCGCTGGAACAGCGGGCGCAGCCGGCCCAGCGGTCCGGGCAGGAGCGCCAGACTTGGACCCGGTCGTGCCCAAGCAACCCCCCAGACGCTGTCCGCGGGGAGCGCCGCGACTGGCCCGGTGGCCGGCACCGTCGGTCGCGCGTTCCCGCCGCAGCCAACCAGCACTGCACCGAGAACGGCGGCGACTATTTGCGACTCAGCCACTCGACGAGCACGCGCACACCGGCACCCGTCGCGCCGGACCTGTAGTAGTCCTTGGCCTTGGCTTTCCAGGCAGTACCCGCAATGTCGAGATGCACCCACGGTGTTTCGCCAACGAAGTACGAGAGGAACGCGCCACCAGCCGTGCTTCCATTGCCATCGGACCTCGCGTTGATATTCCTGAGGTCGGCGAACTTCCCCTTCATCTGTTCCCGGTGCACTTCCCATAACGGAAGCTGCCAGCAGCGATCGGCCGCCGCCTCGCCGGCGGCGATCACCTCGTCGACGAGTTTCTGATCGTTGCCCATGGCACCCGTGACCTCGTGACCCAGCGCAACGATCACCGCCCCAGTCAAGGTCGCGAGATCCACCATCGCGCTGGGCTTGTAGGTCTTGACCGCATAGGCGAGCGCATCGCACAGGATCAGCCGCCCCTCGGCGTCGGTATTGAGCACCTCGATGGTCTGGCCGGACATACTGGTGACG
>CAYSWE010000185.1:0-8382 GCA_964434515.1 uncultured Phycisphaerales bacterium
TGCATGGGCGTACGGTCGGTGGCGCGAATGCGCAGCCCGACCGGCGTCTGGGCTCCGTGATTGCCACCGCCGCACGTCGCGAGCGCGAAGAGTGCAAGAGTGGCGAACGATGTTTGGAACCTTCGGTGCATCGACCCAGCCTCAAAGACGCCTGACTGTTATCGGACGATGGCCACTTCCGCGGCGTTGGTTGCCCCCATCGGCACGATGCCTGGCGGGATCATGACGGCAGCGAAGTAGAGCGAGCGTCCAAACGCGCTGTTCAGTGCGCCAGCGGGCACGATGACTCGGGCGGTCGCTGCGCCCAACTTGTCCAATTGGCCGATCGTCCCGGGGAACAGCCCAGGCGTCCCGGGCAGCGCGAGCATCAGATTAAAGAACGGATCCAAGTTGAGCGGTAGGCGTGCGTTTCCCGGAAGCCTGATGCCTGGTCGCGACCCCGCGAGGGACCCAAGGACCAGATAGATTTGACGCGCTCGGCCCGCGCCTGCGGCCACGCGCAGGACGGTGGTTGCGCCGGCCGCCGCCGAGAAGCCTGGCCGATCCGCGGTCATCGATGCATTGGGTACGTTGAGATCGAAGAACGCATAGTCTCCGATCGCCGGGGCGCGAGTGTTCCCGAACCACAGCCAGAAGCTCGTCGCCAGACCCACCTCGACGACCCCGGAGACCTTCCATGTCACCGATCCGGCTTGCGTCCAACGTGTGCCGTCCGTGCTGAAGCTCGACGTGAACTTGGACCCGACGCGTGTGACGCGTAGGAACAACGAGTTCGCTGAGACCCGCGTGTTGCCGTGGAACGTCGTGCGCGCGTTGCTGATGTTGCCGTAAAACAGCACGTTCTGCCCGTTGAAGGCGTTCGTGCGCTTGAACTGGAGATTGTTGGAGCGGTCCTTCCAGATCATCAGTCCGCTTTCCTTCGCCGCCGGAACGCGCGGGTAGTTGACGCTCACGTAGGTCGTGATCGTGAAGTCCCCGCTGGTCTTCACCGTGAGTTTTGGACCGGCGTAGAGCGGACTCCTGTGCCCGGTTGTATGGTCGTTGCCTGGCGGGACGGTCATGCGCAAGTGGCCCGCCACTGGACCGAGCTTGAAAGCGCTGTCGTTCCCGGGGTCGGTCCAGGTCCATTCCGGGCGAACCTTGGTTCCGGTGAAGTCATCATGAAACTGCGCGCGAAGCGAACTCGGACAGGCGATCAGAGCGATCGCGGCGACGGAGAGGAGGTGCGTGTGCATCAGCGACCTTGGAGGGAAGAGGACGTTAGGGAGCGGACGAGTCGATATTCTCGCATGAGAATACCCCTGAGCGCGAGTCGCGTCTAGACGTGAGCGAGCCCAAGCGCCTCAGCAAGGCGGAATTCGTCATCCTCGGTCTCCTGCTCGAGGGCGAGAGCCATGCCTACGAACTCGAGAAGTCCTTGGACCAGAGAGAGATCCGTTCGTGGGCCGACGTCTCGATGCCGTCTCTCTATCGACTTGCGCGCAAGCTCGGTGAGCGAGGTTTCTTGACCTCGCGGGACCAAGCAACTCGTGGAGGGCCGCCCCGCAAGCTGCTGTCGCTGACGGCCCTCGGGCGCCGCACGATCTTGGCGGAGGTCCGGTCCGTGCTCTCGAAGGCGCCGCTCGATCGATCCCTGCTGTGGCTTGCGCTGATGTTTGCGGCGGCGCTGCCGGAGGAGCAGACTCTTGCGGCGATCGAGCGGATGCGCGCCCGCGTCGGTGCGCGGGTTGAGGAGTTGGTCGCCAAGCGACGCGCGGTCGCCAAGCGCTACCCCTCGGTGCTCGTGGATGCGATCTTTGCCCACGAAATCGCCGTGCTGCGTGCGGAGAAACGATGGGCCAAAGAGCTCAAAGAGCGGTTGCGGCCCTAAGGGTCCGCGGCCTGGTAGGTGTCGCAGCTGGCGATCCCAGGAGCCGTTCGCCGAATCGAGTACGCTCAGCGCTTGCGCGGCGACGAAGTGCAGTACACGTAGCCGCCGTGGGTTTCCTGGCCGAGACGGCGGAGTGGACGCGATAGCCCACGGACCATAGCTCGCACGGGACTGCCGCGCGCGTGCTTCGCACGGTCTTGAAAGTAGGCAACGTGAAACGGCAGCGGGTGGCTCGCTTGGGCGGCGATGATCGCGTCGACGATCGCTCCGATGGATTGCATTGGGCCGGCAAGGGGCGCAGAAGTGACCAGCCAGACGACTGTGTCGGGTGCGTCTTCGCCGAGCGTCGATAGCTCGATCGGTAGCGCCGAGTGCAGACCACACGTTGCGAACAGCGTGGACGCGTGGTCGGCGCGGCCGCTTGGTTTGAGCCCGGCGAGGAAGCGTTTCGCCGCGTCGATGCCGTGATCGTCGAGTCTGCCGAAGCCACGCCGCGGCCAGCTGACCGCGGTCTTTGCGTAGGCGAGGAGGCGCACCTCGGTTGTCGCCGGGAGCTCGGAGAGCACGCCGACAAGCTCGGTCGTGAGTTTGCCAAACACGGACGGCGAGCTCTTGCTCTTGGACCACTGCGCCGCGCCGGCGGCGGATCGATCGATGAGAAACGTGATGCGCTTGCCGGCGATGGGCAGGCCGAGGAAGCGCGGTGCGTTCGCTGCGAACTGCGGGCGGTAGGCGTCCCGGCCGCGGTCCAAGGCGAACAATCGACGTCGCTTGGCGAGGAACGCCGCCCACTTCTCGGGCTCGTCCTCGCCGGCCGTAAACCCGGTGCCGAGCCTGCCGCTCTTCGTCGAAATCGAGCGGTTCGTCCCCGTGCCATGCATGTCCTCGAGCAATCCCCAGATCCACGACCGGATGACGGCGTGTCCGTGGTGTGCTATCGATTCCGCTGCGAGCAGCTTTGGCAGGCGTCGCAGTGCACGCAGTGGCCGCGCGGTCCAGAGGAAACGACACGTGGCAATGCGTTCGATCAGCGGGGCCGTCTTGTCGCCGAGTCGTTCGAGTGCGGCGTCGATCGCAGCGTCGGCGTCGCTGGACTGCGGGCGGCTGCCCGGAGCACCGAGGCCGGCGACGCAGCGTGCCAGGGCATCCCACAGTGCGCAGCGGACTCGTGTGTCGTGTTCGTTGGCGAGTCGGCCGAGGAGCTTCGGGAACGACGAGGGCGATGCGATGCGTCCGAGCGCATAGAGTGCGGCGACGCGAGTGCGTGCGCTCTCTGCAGCAAGGAGTGGTTCGATCGTAGCGCGGCTCGCGGCGTCATGGCGACGGCCGAGCAGCGCGCAGGCGAACGCAAGGTCGAACGGGCGGGTTGCTGACTTCGCGCCGAGCAAGCCGCGCGCGAGTCGCGGGAGTCGCGCGTCGTTGCCGTTGGCGATGGCCGCGAGCGCGTGGTTGCGTACGAGCCACGGTTGCTTCTTTCTCGAGGCACGCGCCGTCCACTCCTTCTCCGGAGTGGCGGCGCCATGGACGCGCCCCAGTTCGAACAGGAGCCTGCCAGCCTCCTCGCCGATCGTCGCGGCCAGGCCGGTGCAGACGAAGCCGAGCTCGGCTTCCTCCGACCAAAAAAAGCGCTCACCGCGAGCACGCACGAGCTCGGCGATCTTCGGCTTCGACGGGTCGAGCAGCCGAGGCCGCGCACGTGGTGTGGGGGCCAGCAGATCGATGCGCCCGGCGTTCCACGCCGTGAGGAACTTGCGACCGACCTCGACCCAGCGGACTTGGCTGCGCGTCGTGCCCTGGGTTAGGGCTGCGAGGCCGAGAAGGATCGTAGCGAGCGCGAGCATCTCGCCAGGCTACACGGGAATCGAGCCCGGAGCGGGCCCCAGTTGCTCGAAAGGTGCGCGGGCCCCCAAGGCTCGGTGTGATCGGACGATTGGGCGATTCGAGGCCTGGCCCAGGAGGGGTTCCGCTGGTAGGGGTGGGAGCAACGGCGTCGGGGCGCTAGGCTGTTCGGGCGCTCGGGGAGATGCCTGCCGTCTCTCCGCCGGCTGATCTTTCGCGGCGTTGCCTGCCTGGCAACTGCCGCACATCCACTCTCTCTCCAGAACCCAAGGAGGTTCGATGCTGTTCCCAGCACTCTTGCTCGGCACTCTCATGCTCGGCGGCGACAAGGTCGTCATCAACGAGTTCTCGTACGACGACAGCGGGGTTGACGACTTCGAGTTCGTCGAACTCTACAACCCAACGACGAAGAACATCGACATCAGCGGTTGGGTGCTCAACTCGACCGATCCCTTTGGTCCCAACAAGAAGTTCACCGTCCCGGCGAGCACGACGCTCAACGCCGGGGCGTGGTATGTCTTCGGTTCGGCAAAGGTTCCCAATGTCAACCAAGTCGTCGGCACGACCAACATCTGGGAGAACAGCAACGAGTCCCTGATCCTGCTCGACAAGGACGGCAACGTGGTCGATTCCTTGATCTACGAGGCCAACAAGGGGCGCTGGGCCGCGTCCACCGAAGAGGGCGAAGGCGTCTGGGGCAACTTCGCGAACATCGCCGGACATGAGACGTCCTGGTCGCGGGTCATGGACGGCTACGACATCAACAACAACCGGAACTTCCGGCTGCAGCCTTGGACGCCGGGCAAGTCGAACAACCTTCCGCAAAAGATCTACCTCGACAACTTCGATGCACGCACCGTCGGGACGGCGCTTCCGGACTTCGGCGGGTCGTTTGCTACTGCTCAGGTGATCGATCCGACGATGCTCAGCGCCGACAATCCAAACGTCATTCCAGCTTCGCCCCAGGGCAAGAATGCTGCGATCTTCTGGGACAAGTCGGGCGGCGGCAACCACAACATGTTGCTCCGCAAGGCGTCGTGCAACACGACGATCGAGGCCTACGTTTACTTCGATGCCAAGTTCGAGCAGACCGGGGAGCGCGAGCACTGGAGTCTCGGCGTCGGCACGACCGGCACGTTCTACAACTCGCCCGATCCATCCGGCAAGCTGGGCTTCTCGGCCAACGGCAACACGGGTGTGAGCTGGACCTTCGAGGTCACCGACAAGAACGCGACGCTCTACCTGATCGACCACAATGACGGTGGCGCCGGCACGCGGGCCAAGACTCCGTTCAAGGTGCTCGGCAAGATCGACGTCAAAGTCGGAACGAACGATGGCTGGCAGCGCCTGCGCCTCGAGGTCAAGGGCAACCAGGTGACAGGGTTCTTCGGCGGCACCTTCGGCGGCACGAACGGCGCCAAGTTGACCGGCACCCTGGCAGCGCCTGCCATGGGCGGCGTCTACATCGGCTATCGCGAGTTTGTCCTGGCGAACGCGACCACGCGTCCGTTCACCTGCGACCGGATGCTCATCACCTCGTCGTCGACGATGGCGAGCGTGTCGGCGAACATCGGCGCCGCGACCAAGACGACCAAGGGCACGCCGCGCCTCGGCGGCAATGGCTGCCCGCTGGTCGGCAACACGAGCTTTGCCTTGACCGGCGTCGACCTCGTCCCGACGAACCCGAGCCTCTGGTTGCTCGGTGTTCGGACGACTCCGATCAACCTCGGTGCGGTTGGCGGCCAGACCGGTTCGTTCCTCTACGTCACTCCGGTCGTGGTCCTCGCGGCCACGTCGGACGCGAACGGCGACGCGACGATCCCACTGCCGATCGCGAACAGCGCCGGCCTCAAGGGTGTGGTGCTCGATGGCCAGATCCTCGACTTCGACGCGGCTCTTTCGGTCGCGCTCAAGTTCGGCAACTCGCGGATGACGTCGATTCGCATCGACTGAAAGCCGTGGATCCGGGCCTTCAGCGTAGAAAGGCCCGCTCCACTTCCGGCATCGCGGCCAGCACGACGCGGCCGACGATGCCGAGGGACTTCGCCGAGATGTGGGCCATCGTGTCCTCGTAGGTGTGCCACGTTGGATTCTGCTCGAACTGGATGAGATCCAGCGCCGGTAGCCCGGCCTTGTGGAATGGCACGTGGTCGTCGTCGACCTCGGTTGTTTTCGCGAAGAAGCTGGCACTGTAGCCGAGCTTCTTTGCTGCCGCGGCGAACGGCGGCACCAGCTTCTGCGACGAGCTGCGATCGCGGTCGATCGCCAGGTTGCGCGAGCCCACCATGTCGAGCAGGACGAAGGCGCCATAGGGATGCGGCTTCTTGTGGACGTGTTGTCGCACGAACTCTCGCGAGCCGAACAGGGCGCGCTGCATGTCCCACGCCGGCAGAATGCTTTCTTCTCCGTCGAGCCAAACTAGCTCGAGCGACGCGCGTTCTTGTCGAGCGTTGACGAGTTCCTCGGCGAGAGCCAGCAGAAGGCCGCTTCCGGATCCGCCATCATTGGCTCCGTCGAAGCGCTTGCCCGGTGGTGGCGGTGCGCTGAGCTTGCGCTTGGTGTCGTAGTGCGTGCCGAGCAGGAGGACCTTCTTGCTGCGACCAGGTAGACGTACGCGGATGTTCTCGAAGTCGAGTTTCTCGCGCTCGTCGCGCCAGGGCTCGCGGATCGGCTCGAGGCCGAGCGCTTTCAAGCGGGCGACGATGTAGTCCGCGGCGCGCAGGCGGGCTTTGCTTCCCGATACGCGCGGCCCGAGCGCCACGAGGTGCTTGCAGTGGGCGTACGCGCGGCGCCCCAGCTGGTCGACGGTCGGGGCCTGAGGAACGGGCGCCTGTTGCTGCGCCGAAGCACAGGAGACCGCCATCAGCACCGCGGTTTGTGCGAGGTTCATTTGTAATAGCGTGCGGCGATCTTGGGTAGCGCCTTGGCGACGACCTCGCCGACGATCGCCAGGCTCTCGGCTGAGATCAGGCTCATGTTGTCGGCCGCTGTGTGCCACCACGATCCCTGCACCTTGGCGTCGAACTGGATGATATCGATCGCCTTGATTCCAAAGTTGATGAACGGTACGTGGTCGTCGGTCACCTCGGTTTCTTCGTGGAAGAACTTGTCGGAGTGCCCGAGTTCCCTTGCCGTTGCGCCGATGATCGCGAGCAGCTCCGGGTTCGAAGCGGTGTCCTTGGTGATGCTCAGCTCCTTGCTGCCGACCATGTCGAGTAGCACCATCACCGGAGCTCCTTGGGTGACGCTCTTTGGGAACCGCTTGCGCAGCTGGGCGACCGAGCGGCGCGAGCCGAACAGCGCTCGGTCCATGTCCCACTGCCACGGAATGCTCTCCTCGCCGTCGAACCAGACGAGGAGCAAGCGGCAAGGTAGGGGGTGGTTCTTGAAGTGTCGTGCCAGTTCGATCAGCAGCCCGGCACTGCTTCCTCCGTCGTTGGCGCCGACGAAGTTCATGCCCTGGTTCGGGTTGTCGGGCACGTCGACGCGCTTCGTATCGTAGTGGCCACCAAGCACGAGAACACGCGGATCGCTCGTGTTCGTTCCTGGGATCTCGAACTCGATGTTGTGGAACTCGATGCCTGGCGCCTGCTCTTCCTTCGTGAACTTGTCGACCGTGGGCTCGATGCCGAGCTTGCGGAGTTCTCCGACGATGTAGTCGCGACATTGCGCCAGTGCTGCGCTGCCCGCCGGTCGCGGACCGATCGCCACCATGGCCTCGACGTGAGCGCGAGCTCGAGCGCCATCGATCACGCCGGGTGCGCCGCAGCCTTGGACAAGCCCGATCATCGCGGTGAGAGCGGCGGAGAGGGAATAAAACGCAAGTCGATTCATCGCGGGATGATGGCCATGCCATTGGTCATGAGGGCGTTCGCAGCGTTCGCTCGCGGCGAAACCGTGAACACCTGGAAGTAGAGTGGAACACCGACGAGGAGCGAGAGGTTGGGCAGCGTCAGGCCGAAGGCCGCCTCGCCTTTGCTGCTGGCGGCGAAGCCAGCGTTGGCCACGAGATCTTGCCGCAAGAAGCAGCCGTTCATGCCCAGCGGGAAGAGCGGCAGCGGTAGCACGAATGGGCCGAAGCGCGTGTCGTCGAGGCCCGATAGCAGGAGGCCCGGCGAAGATGCAGCGAGTCCGTGTACCGACATGCCTAGCGTCCGACCGATGGCCGGCGTGCTGTCGGCGCGCAACTGCGGGAGACTTGTCTTGCTGGCGCGGCATGCCGGCCCGTGAAACACCGCGCTGCCGACGCCGACGCCGAAGAAGCGCACGCGACCGCCGGTCACCGACAGGTCGCTGATCGTGACCATCGGCGTGAACTTGCCGAGCGTCCGTCGGTGCCCGGCGAGCCATGCAAACGACTCCTTGGCACCCGTTGCGCGGCGCAGCTTTGGGCCAAGGCGACCTTGGATGATGAAGCGGACGTAGAGGTTCTGATGCGATTCCGAACGCAGGCTGTATGCGATCCAGACACGAGCTCCATCGCTGGCGAGCGTATAGTTTTGGTAGTTGTGATTCCCGCCGAGCAGGGGCGCATCGTTCGCGACCAAGACGTGCGTTGCGAACGCGAGGGCGCCGGGCTTGGCCCATGCGATCCAGATGGCGCCCGTGCCCGCAGTCCTACCGCCGGTCGCATAGGCCACGTAGCGGTCGCCGGCCGGAGTCACCGCGATCGA
>CAYSWE010000186.1:0-7625 GCA_964434515.1 uncultured Phycisphaerales bacterium
TCGCGTGAGCTTGCCTTGGCAGTATGCCGTGCGACCGAACTCGCCGCCCCAAATGACGAGCGTTTCGTCGAGCAGGCCGCGCTGCTTGAGGTCCTGCACGAGCGCATAGGAAGCTTGGTCGATGTCGTGGGCTTGCTTCGGCAGGTGCCCGGTGACGTTGAAGTGCTGGTCCCAGCCGCGGTGGAAGATCTGCACGAAACGCACGTCGCGCTCGATCATGCGTCGCGCCAGCAAGCAGGACGCGGCGAAGGTGCCCGGTTTTTTTGCGTCGGGGCCATACATCTTCCACGTGCTTGCCGGCTCGTCGCTGAGGTCGGTTAGTTCCGGCACGGATGTCTGCATGCGGAACGCCATCTCGTACTGGGCGATGCGCGCCCGCGTCTGCGGATCGCCACAATCGTCAAGGGTCCGCCGATTCATGCGACGCAGGGCGTCGAGCATGCGCCGGCGCGCCTTTGGGCTGATGCCCTTCGGGTTCTCCAGGAACAAGACGGGGTCACCTTTGGATCGCAGCGCGACGCCGGCGTGCTTGGTGGGCAGCATGCCGGCGCCCCAGAGGCGATTGTAGATCGCCTGCGCGTCCGGGCGTCCGGTCCAGGACGCCGTCATGACGATGAAGCCCGGCAGATCGTCGTTGATCGAACCGAGGCCATAGTTCAGCCAGGCCCCGAGACTCGGCCAGCCGGGCAGTTCTCGGCCGGTCGTGATGAAGGTGATGGCCGGGTCGTGGTTGATGGCTTCGGTGTAGACCGAGCGGACGATGGCGATGTCCTTGACCATGCGCGCCGTGTACGGAAGGAGCTCGGAGACCCACGCGCCATCGCCGCCGTTGTCGTATTTCTCGAACTCGAAAGCCGACGGCGCGAGCGGGAATCGCGTCTGCTTGGAGGTCATGGTCGTGAGCCGCTGCCCCTTGCGCACCGAAGCTGGCAGGTCCTTGTCGAACATGTTGGCCAGCCGCGGTTTGTAGTCGAGCAGGTCGATCTGCGATGGCGCGCCGGCCATGAACAGCCAGATGGCGCGCTTGGCGGTCGGCGCGAAGTTGGGCATGCCCGGGAGGCCGTGTTCGTGGCGAACTCGCCCGGTGGTGGCGCCGGCCGCACGACCGACCAGTGCGCCGAGCGCAGCCGAACCCAGCCCCAGGCCCGTCTGACCGAAGAAGTGCCGGCGCGAGATGCGATCGAGGAGTTCGCGGCGTGGGTCCATGGTTCAGTTCTTGGTGAGGACTTGGTCGAGGTTGAGGATCAGGTTGGCCACCATGGTCCAGCTAGCGAGTTCGCCAGCAGGGATGTTCGCATCCGGCTTGCTCGCGCCAATGTGGACCAGTGCGCTCGCGGCGGCTGGGCCGGCTCGGAACTCCGCGCGTTGCGCACCGAGCAGGCCGAGCAGCTCGGCGAGATCCAGTTCGCTCGGCGCGTGGCACGTGGCGAGCGTGAACATCCACACGGCGCGTGCCTCATCCGTCGCGCCACCCTCGTGCACGGCGCGCGTCGCTAGGCATCTTGCGGCCTCGACAAACTGCGGATCGTTCATGAGCAGCAGAGCCTGCAGCGGCGTGTTGGTCCGCTCACGGCGCACGCGGCATTGCTCGCGACTTGGCGCGTCGAACGTTGCCATCTCGGGCGGCGGCGAGGTGCGCTTCCAAAATGTGTAGAGGCTGCGACGGAACACCTTCTCCGGACCTGTGTCGGCGTGGAACACCTGCGTATTCGAACCGACGTAGCCGACCGCCTTCCAAAGCCCCGCCGGCTGCGGTGGCTTCACGCTCGGGCCGCCGACTGTGCGGACCAGGAGTCCGCTGAGCGCGAGCGCCTGATCGCGCAGTTCTTCGGCGTCGAGGCGGAACCGTGGCCCGCGCGCAAGCAAGCGGTTGTCGGGGTCTTCGGTGCTTCGTTCGGTGTCGATGTGCGAGGCTTGGCGATAGGTCGCCGATAGGACGATGCGCCGGACGAGTCGCTTGATGTCCCAGCCCTCGTCGACGAACCGGCAGGCCAACCAGTCGAGCAGCTGGGGGTGGCTCGGACGTTCGCCCTGATTGCCAAAATCCTCGCTCGTCTTGACCAGGCCGATCCCAAAAAAGTGTTGCCAGAAGCGATTGACTGCGACTCGCGCGGTCAGCGGGTGTGAGCGTGCGACCAGCCAGCGAGCGAGGCCCAGGCGGTTGTGCGGTAGGTCGGCAGGCATCGGTGGCAGAGCGCTCGGTGTTTGACGAACGACGCGCTCGCCGCGTCGGTCATATTGACCGCGTTGTAGGACGAAGGCGGGCCTCGGCTTCTTGCGTTCGCGCATGACGAGCGTCGTCGGGACCTTGGCCTCGACTGCGCGGAGCTGCTTGTCGATGTCGGCGAGTTTCTGATTGAGCGGATCGAACTGCGCGCGCGTCCCGGCGAAGACGTAGCGCAGGTAGTGGTCTTGGATGCGACGCGCTTGTGCTTTGCTGCGCTTGGCCCGAACCACTCCCAGCGCATCGCGGACCGGCTTGGGCAGCTTGTTGTCGTTCGCTGCAACGAGTTCCCACGCTCGCAGCGAGGTCCGCTGCCGGTCGTCGGGTGGGCCCCAGGTGTGGATGCCGGCTTGGTCCCAGTACACGGTGCCGTCGACTTGGGTAAAGGCCCAGCCGTCGATCCGCTGTCCGGGGCGCAGGCCGACCGCCTCGGCGGCGACTTCGAGTCGCACCCAGCGGCCCGCCGCGGGCAGGGGCCCGGCGACGAGATTGGCGCCGCCTTTGCGGCCCGCGCCGTGTGCCGGCCGGCCCCAGCGCACGCGGTGTTCCCAGTTGCCGGCGTGAAACTGCAGTTGGACCGATTTGGGCGGGTCCTTCGGGTCGAGCCAGACATGGGCGAACAGCTTGTCGCCGGCTTGCACGCGCAGGCGCGGTCGTGCCTCGGTGAAGTAGTCCTGGATCAGCCCCTTGCCACTGCGCCGCAGACTGCGCGTCCCGCTGCGCTTGCGCGTCGTGACCCAGTGCCACGAGTCTTTTCCATTGCCCACGCGCTTGCTTCCGGGCGGTGCGTCGTCGTCGATCCAAACGTGGTCCACGGGTTTCTGCGGTGTCGCGGTGTCGATGCCGGCGGTGTCCCAATACGCGGTTCCGCCGCGTTGTACGAACGCTAGACCATGCACGGCCATGCCCGGTGTCAGCCCGACGCGGGCGGCGGGGACCTGCAGTCGTGTCCAATGCCCGGGTGTGGGCAGCTTGCCCAGGTGACGCCTGGCGACGCTGTCGTTCTTGCCGCGTTGGATGACGTTTTTTCCCCAATAGGCGCGGTGCTCCCAGTCTTTGCCGCCGTCACCGTTCCATTGCAGCAGGATCGACTGTGGCGGGTCCTTGGGGTCGAGGTAGACCCAGGCGAAGAGTGTGTCGCCGGCGCCGATGCGCATCTTGCGCTTGGCGGCGCGGAAGCCGAGTTCGCGGATCGCGTTCTTCTTGGATGCTCGGAGCTTGATGGCGAGTCGGCCGGAGTGCACGCGCGTGTGTGGCGACTCGACCCAGAGCAACTCGCCGCGTGGCTGAGCTCCCTGAGGCAGCGCGTCGTCGATCCAGACGACGCGCTGCCGCGTGCCCGTCTTTCGCGGCGGCGGTGGTTCGTCGTAGGGCACTTTGGACACCTGGGCCACGATGCGCGCTTCCATTCCTGCACGCTGTTTGCGCAGCGCCGCGAGTTCTGCGGATTGTTGTTTGGACGGGACGCGCACGACCGGCGCCGGCGCCTTGGAGTTGCCGTCCATCGGCTTTGCGTCGAGGTTGTTGAAGAACGCGAAGAGTTGATAGAACTCCTTTTGCTCGATCGGATCGAACTTGTGGTCGTGGCACACGGCGCAGCCGAGCGTGAGGCCCATGAACACGGTGCCCGTCGTGCTGACGCGATCGATCACGTTGCGGACGTAGACCTCCTCCTCGATCGAGCCACCCTCGTTGGTGGTTACGTGGCACCGGTTGAATCCCGATGCAATCTTCTGGTCGAGCGTCGCGTTGGGTAGCAGGTCTCCGGCGAGCTGCTCGACGACAAAGCGGTCGTAGGGCATGTTGTTCGCAAACGCCTTCACGACCCAGTCGCGGTAGAGCCACATCTCGCGGTAGTTGTCGAAGTGGAGTCCGTGGGTATCGCCGTAACGCGCGGCGTCCAGCCAATCGTGCGCCATGTGCTCGCCGTAGGCCGTCGAGGCCAACAGCCGGTCGACCAAGCGTTCGTAGGCGTGCGGCGTGTCGTCGCTCGCGAACGCCTTGACCTCCTGCATGGTCGGCGGCAGTCCTGTCAGGTCGAGGGTCAAGCGCCGGACCAACGTGCGCCGATCGGCGCGCGGTGACGGCCGCAGCTTGTTGGCGGCGAGCCTCGCGTAAACGAAGGCGTCGATCTCGTTGTGCGCGCCGGGAAAGGCCGGCGTTGGCACCGCAGGCGAGCGCGGTGCGACGAACGACCAGTGCTCTGCCCACGGCGCACCTTGGCGAATCCACGCGACCAACAGGCGGCGCTCGCCCGCGTCGAGCGTCTTGCCCGACTTCGCCGGCGGCATCCGCTTCTTGACGTCGCGATGCAGGATGCGCTGCACCAAGAGGCTCCGGTCCGGAGCACCTGGGACAATGGCGGCGCCGTGCTTGCGTGTCGCAAACGCGTTCGCGCGGCGATCGAGTCGCAACTTGGCTTTGCGGTTGCCGGCGTCGGGGCCATGGCACGTAAAGCACTTGTCCGCGAGAATCGGCTGGATATCGCGATCGAAGTCGATCTGCGCCTTCGGGTGGGTCGTGTTGGGCGCTGGTGCTTGACCTAGTCCGGCCAGGCACACGATCGAGGCAGAAAAAATGACTCTGACACGATTTTTCGGGGCAGGGCTACTTGGTCGCGTGGACGATGCGTTCGATCGGAAAATACCAGGCGTCGTGGTCATAGTTGAGTTGGGTCGTCCGGCGGAGGAAGTCCTTCCTGGCCGCAGGATAGCGGGTCGCCAGCGCGAGGAGCACGAGTTTGCGTTGGGCGAGCAGGATCGTCAACTCGGTGGTCTGCGCTAGGCTGGGAGGCGCGGCGCCTTCGGCAAACCACTGGGCCATTCGCGCGGCGAGCTTTCCCGAGCTCTTGAGACGTTGCAGCGCCGCTGCCAACTGTTCCTTGGCCAACCGCGGCTTCCCGGCGGCAGCGGCAAGCGCGTAGAGACCGAGACGGTGGAAGGGGTCGTTTTTGAGCGTAGGTTCCGCCTGGATCAGTTTGGCGGCGCCGGCGACGTTGCCCTTGGCCAACGCCCCGGCGAGGCGCCAGGAAGGCGCCCGGATGAGCACCACGGCTTGCCTCAACTTGTGTGGGTCCTCACTCCATTGCGCTCGCGTAGCCGTGAGCTCGGCCTTGATCTCGTGCACTCGGGCTGCTGGGGGGTGAGTCTGGTTGAACATCTTGAGGCCCGCCAGATAGGTCTTCTGGGATTGGATCGCCTCATCTTCTTTGTCCGCCGCGCACAGTGACTTGAGTAACTCGATCTCGACTGACATGTCATGCGGGGCGTCGCGTAGCCCCCGTCGAGCCCGTTTCTCGAGCTCGCTCCACCTTTGGTTTGCCAGCAGCATCTGATACTCGAGATAGCCAAAGAGTCCCTCCTTTGGCGCCAGCGCGGTGGCCTTTCGAATCGAGGCGAGCGCCTGCTCAAACTTGCAGTCGGCCGCGAAGCCATACGCGATGGCGAAGAAGGCGTAAGGCTCCGGCTTCTCGCCCTCGGTGGCTTTCTGGAAAAGCGCGCGGCTTTCCGCCTGGTCTTCGATCAGGCGTGCCAAGAGATAGCGTAGCGAGTTGTTTGTCGGGTCCGCTTTCAGGAGGCTCCGATACTGGCCGACCAGATCGAAGTTGGGCTCGTTGGCCTTCATGAGCTCCTGGTATTCGCGGTGCCACCCGACCAAGACCGGGCGCCGTCCGAGCATGCGCTTGCTGAGCTCCAAGAGCCGGTCCTTCCCGACGAAGGAGCTCGCCAGCCGGAGTAGCCCGTTGCTCTCCGGGCAGAGTCGTGCCAGCTGGTAGCAGTAGTTCGCGGCGGCCTCTTTGCCACGATGTTCGAGGACATACTTGGCGCGCTCCTCGTTGGAACCCTCCCGAGGTTGGTCCAGCACGATTCGCGTTCGACGTTCGGAGCGAGACGACGTCGAGATGGAGTGCGGTGGCACCGTGAAAGCGTAGTCGATGTCTTCGAACGAGTAGAACTGCTGGCCAACCAACAATGCGCTCGATCCGCCGCCGGGCCCCGAATGGTCGCCGTAGAGCACCTCGTCTCGTGAAAGCAACGCTGTGCGATCCGGGTTGATGAGGAACACGAGGCGGTCGCTGGCTCGACTGAAGAAGCCGGCCTTCAGCTGGACCGCGACGGGGTCGACCTTGACTTTGGTGCCTGCCACCGGTTTTACCAACAGCGACCCGAAGTCGACCGGCACGCGCGTGCGTCCCCTGGCGGGGATCCGCACCTTGTGGTCGTTGACAAGCACCGAGTAGGGGACATCGAGGCCGTTGACGACGAAGACATGCTTCGGCTTGGAGCTGAGCGCCACGGCCGCGATCCCTAGGAACACGAGCAGCGCGATGGCCGGCAGAACCATGAGCCTGCCGAAGCGCGTGATCAGGCCGGGAGCTCGTGGGGGAGCCGTTACGGTTTGTTCCTGCAAGAAGTCCAGTCTTGTGCGGACGTCCTCGTCGTCTTCCTTCTGCAAGGATCGCCCGAGCGCGGCCTTGGCCTCATCGAGCCGCCCGAAATAGCTCAGTCCATCGCCGAGCCTTGCCATCAACTCGGCGTTTCCCGAGTGCTTCTCGGCAAGCTTCTCCGCGACCCGGAGCAGATCCTTTTCGTCGCCGAGCTCCCCGGCGAGATCGAGCGCCTTCCCGGCGAGTGCGGGATCGGCGGGTGCCGCGGCGAAGGCCGCGAGCGCGGGTTGCAGTTCGGTCTTGCGTAGCTTCTTCCACTTGCCGAGCGGCATGATCTTGCCCCGGTCGCACCTCGGGCACAGATCGATCACACGCTCGTTCCCGTGCGGAACGATCGGCATGAAGTAGACGCTGAGGAACTTCGTACAGCTGTAGTTCTGAAGGTAGCCGACGCGGCCGCACGACGCGCATTGGCCCCAATGATTGGTCCAGTCGTGCTTATTGTAGCGGTGTCCCCAGCCGTAGATGATCATGGTAGCTGTCGTCCTGTTCGACGTCTTGATGTCTGGCTCGCCCAGTCAAGGGCAAACGATCGGAGCGCCCTGACGAGACGCTTGCGCACGGTCAGATCGGCGGCATCAGGTAGACCGGGTTCGGTTCGCCGTCGAGGGTGCTCAGTGCGTCGAGTTCGAACAGCGTCGCGGCACGCGGTGCGCCGAGTTGGATCGCTTCGAGTGGCAGCGGCACGGCATCGGTGGCGGTCCAAATCGCAGTGGCCGGCGCGGCTGCGGCGTCGAGTTCTGCCCGCGGAATACAGCGCGGTTCTTGAATCCGTTCGATGGCGGCGTCCGTCGTGCGGCGATAGCGCGCGGTGTACCATGAGGCACGTCGGGCATCGAGGCAGACAAGAGCCTCATCGCCTGAGGCCAGGCGGTCGCGGCCGTGCCAGGCGAGCTGGTCCGTGCTGAACACGGTGCGCACCCGCGTGCCGGCGAAGGCGCGCATCGTTCGGAC
>CAYSWE010000186.1:7635-8375 GCA_964434515.1 uncultured Phycisphaerales bacterium
CAAGGCAAGTCCGACGCGCAGACCGGTGTACGACCCGGGACCGACATCGACGATGATCTCGTCGAGCTGACGGGCGACCAGCCCGGTGCGCTCGAGCAGCTCGTGGACGGCTGGGTGTAGCGCGGCAGCGCGCGCCGTCGCCAGGTCGATCGATGGCTCGTGCACGGCGCCGTCGACCTGGAGCGCCACGGAGATCTGCGGGAACGCCGTTTCGATCGCCAGCCGTGCGGTCACGACGTGGCGGCGCCGAGTGCCGATTCGACAGCGGAGGTGAGCCGAGCCACCATCGTGTCGACGATTTCCTCGGTTCGCGCCTCGACCATCACGCGGCAGAGGTTCTCGGTGCCCGAATAACGCAGCACGACGCGGCCGTCGTCGCCGAGCTCTTCGGTAATCGCGCGTTCGGCCTCGACGACCTCGGGAAGCGATGCGATGGGTGGCTTGTCCTGCACGGGAACGTTGACGAGCTTCTGCGGGAAAGCCTGGAAGCAAGCCGCGACTTCCGAGAGCGAGCGGTCCTGCGCGATCATGATCTCGAGCAGCTTGAGCGCGGTGTAGAGGCCATCGCCCGTGTAGTGATGCTCCTCGCCGAAGATGACATGGCCGGAGTTCTCACCGCCGAGCGTGAGCCCTTCCTGCCGCATCGCGGCCATGACCGATCGGTCGCCGACCGGAGTCTCGACCACGCGGATACCGCGTGCACCGACGGCCTTCTTCAGCCCGAGGTTGGTCATCACCGT
>CAYSWE010000187.1:0-8359 GCA_964434515.1 uncultured Phycisphaerales bacterium
CAGTAGACCCCACTCGGCCGCAAAGCCCTCGGGCAGGACGCCGACCCGACCGTCGCCAAGCTCGATGAGCCCGTTCTTGTTCTGGAGTGCCTGGAGGAGCTTGGGGAACGGCACGAGAATCTTGCCGAAACGCACGCCGCCGGTCAGCTCGAACCAGTCGATCCCGGACGAAAGGGCGGCTTCTGTTTCGGTCGGGATGAGCATGTGCGCCGCCTCGGATTCGACGCACCAGCCGGCCGAAGCCAGGCCCGCGAGCACCGAACGCAGGCGCGATCCACGGATGCGAACACGACCTTCTCGGTGACTCTGGAGGTGGCGTGCGCCGCAATCGATCACTTGCTCGAGTGCCGCGCGTTCGCCGCCAGCATCACGGCGATACACGCAGCCGTCGGCGAAGATGTGGTGATTGGGGGTCCCTGGCTCGACGCGAACGGCGCTGTATTCGAACTCGATCGAGCACTCCCATTGGCCCTCATCGAGCCGGTCGAGGATCAAGATCGGTCGCAGCGGGGGCGACTGCGGTTGCGGCAGCGACTCGCCCTCGGTCGTTGTGCGAAACTCCAGTTTGGCGCGGCCGGCCCGGAGCGTGAGCTCGGCGAGCACGAGCGAGAGCGCGTGCATCGGAAACGCGAAGTCTCCGCGGCGATGTAGGTCTTCTGCCAGGTCGAACGCGTCACCGTCTTCGAGCGGTCCGATTTGCTCCCCGATCAGGACGAGCCCGCCGCGGATGACGGCGCGAACCTCGCCGATCGGGATGCGCTCCTCGGCGTGTTCGACGAAGCCACGGACGAATGCGGGCGCGTCCTTCTTCGGTCGCTTGCCGCGCGGCCTCTCGATGGTGATCCCGAAGGTTGCGGCGTCCGGTTCCCACGAGAGTGGCGCGTCCTCGGTTCCCTCGCGCGTGCCGATAAAGAGCTGGCCGCGTTGGCACATCCGCGGCAGCAGCAGGAGCGCCGCGTCCGGCAGCAACGCGTGGCTCGTGCGCAGCGGCGGTTTGATGTTTCCGCGGAACACGTCGAACGCGTTGCCGCCGCCGTAGAGCGCGCAGACGATCTCGCGGTCGTCGGGGTCGCCGATGCTCGCGATTGCGTCCCGAAAGGGCTTCCATCCGCCAACGTGGCCGCTTGCGTTCGCGGAACGATGATCGATCCGGACGACGAGCGTCTCGCGGGCGATCGTGTCTTCGAGCTCGATGACGTAGCGCAGTCCTAAGGCCCGGCGCTCGAGAATGCCGGCCCATGGATTCGGTACCGCGAGCTTTGGCAGGGCGGCGAGGCGTCGCGCCCAGGCGGGTTGGTCTGGGGCGTGGGCCGCGTCGGGATCTTTGCGCGCGGTGGAGGAGACGGAGCGCTTACGGGGTCTTGGCATCGCCCACCCAGATTACGCGGACGGCGGCCTCCGCCCAAGGCTCGCCGAGGACGCGTAGTGTCTCAGGCGTCCGGCCGCGTGACGCTCCGCGCTACTTCGAGGCGTGCTCCCCTGGATGCAGCACGCGGGTGCCGAGGTCGTAGAACACCGGCGTTGCGATGAGCGACAGGCCGAGTGAGATCACCAGGGCGCCGAGAATCGCGATCGCCAGGGGCCGGAGCATGTCGGCGCCGGCACCGACACCGTAGGCCAGCGGCAGCAGACCGAGGAAGGTCGTCAGCGATGTCATGAGCACGGGCCGCAATCTGCGGCGCCCGGAGAGCACCAGCGCGTCGTGGATTCCATGGCCCTTTGCGCGGAGTTGTTCGACGAAGTCGAGCATGAGGATGCCATTCTTGGCAACGATGCCAACGCCGATGATGGCTCCGAGGAAGGATACGATGTTGAGCGACGTCCCGGTCACCGCGAGTGCAGCGATGACTCCCATGAGTGCCAACAGCGAACCGAGGATGATGGCCACCGGCGCCAGCAACGAACCGAACTCGAAGATGAGTACGCCGAACACCAGAAAGACGGCCATGAGCAGGACGAACGTCAGATTGCGAAAGGACTCCTGCTGCTGCTGATAGAGACCACCAAACTCCATGTGTGCGCTCGAGGCAGGAGGCAGCGTTTTGGCCAGGCGGTCCTGGATCGCCTGGATGCCGCGACCCATGTCCACACCCGAGAAGCGGGCCGACACGGCGACGAGCTGCCGGAGGTCTTCGCGGTGCATCTCGAGAATGCCGCTTTCGTGCTCGGTCGACGCGATTTCCCCAAGCAGCGGTGCGGTGCCGATCGGCGCCGGGACGGGCCAGCTTCGGATGTCGGCTTCGCGGGTCCCGGATCGCGCGTCGTGCAGCACGCGCACGCCGTAGAGGCGATCTCCTTGCAGGATCGACGAAGCCACGTCGCCGATGAGATCCGCGCGCAGGGCCTCGCCGACGTCGGCGGGCGTCAGTCCACTGCGGCGCGCTGCGGCTTGACGTACGCGAAAGCGTAACGTGGGGCCAGCCACCACGAGGCCGTCGTTGACGTCGACGATCCCGGGGATGGTCTCGATCGCCGCCGCAATCTTCGTGGCCGTCTGGCGAAGGACCCGGACATCGTTGGAGTAGACCTTGATCTCGACCGGATCGGGCGACCAGGTGAGGTCACCGATCAGATCCCCCAGCACTCCGGGGAACTCCGTGTTGAGCGCCGGCTCGGCGGCGGTGATCTGCTTCCTCAGGTCGTCGATGACCTCGGCTGTGCTGCGCGTCCGATCTGCACGCAGCTTGATGAGAAAGTCGCCCGTATTGGGTTCGACGATTCCGAGTGCCAGGTGTGCGCCGGTTCGGCGTGAATAGCTCGCGACCTCGGGTGTCTTGCGCAGCATGGTCTCGACGTGGCGAATCATGCGGTCCGTCTCGGAGAGGCTGGTTCCGGGACGTGAGAAGTAGTCGAGGACGAACGCGCCTTCGTCTTGTTCGGGCAGAAAATCAGAATCGAGGCTGCCGTAGAGTGCCATCCCTCCGCCGGCACAGGCAAGCAGGATCAGGAGGCTGCCCCAGGACCAGTGCAGTGCCCGTCGCACAGACCACTCGTAGATGGAAACGATGCGCGACAGAATCGGGCCGCCGTCGGACGAGCGTTCGTCTGCGTGCGGCGTGGCACGCAACAAGAGGGCGCCGAGCGCGGGCGTCCAAGTCACCGCGAGCAGGAGGGAGCTGAGCAGGGCGAACACCATGGTGATCGCTAGCGCGCGGAAGAACACACCCGGCACGCCATCGAGGAACGACAGAGGGATGAAGACGACGGTCGGCGTGAGCGTGCTTCCGACGAGCGCGGGGCCGATGTCCCGCAGAGCACGACCGACGGCGCGTGTTGGCGAGTAGCCCTCTTGAATCCGCGTGTGGATGGCTTCGACGACGACGATGGCATCGTCGATCACGAGGCCGATCGCCGCGGCGAGCCCGCCGAGGGTCATGAGGTTGAAGCCCATGCCGAGCGCATGAAGTCCCACAAGACTGAACAGCACCGTCAGCGGGATGACCGCGACTGCGACCGCGGTGGCCCGGACGCTGCGGAGGAAAACGAACAGGACGAGAACGGAGAGCAGCAGTCCGATCCCAATGCTTTCCCAGACGCTGGCGATGCCCTCGCGAACGAACTGCGATTGGTCATAGAAGAACGCAATGCGCATATCCGGTGGCAAGCTCTTGCGGATCGCCGCGACTTCGGCCTCGAGCGCGTCGGCGATGCCCACGGTATCGCTTGCCGGCTGTGCGTAGATGTTGAGCAGGACCGCGTCGGTTCCGTCGGCTGTGACGATGTTGAACTGCGGCGCCGAACCGCGGACGACCTCGGCGACCTCGGCCAGCCGGATCGGCGTGCCGTTCGCCTGTCCCACCACGACCTGCTCGAGGTCCGCAGCGGATCGGAGTCGATTGTCGACGACCGCGAGGTAGAGCTGATGATTCTCTTCGTGCAGGCCGGCCGGCGTGAAGAGATTGGTGCTGGCCAGGGCCTGGCTGATGGACACTGCCGACAGGTTGCGTTCGGCGAGGCGGATCGGGTCGACGACGACGTGGTATTCCGGGCGGCGGCCTCCGACCAGCTTGGCGCTTGCCACGCCCGGGATTCGCAGCAGCCGAGGCTGCAGGTCATAGCGCGCCGTTTCCCACAGTTCGCCGAGGTCGCGCTTGCTGCTCGTGAGGCTGATGCCGAGGATCGGAAAGGCGGCGAAGGTCAGCCGGTGGACCTCGACCTCCGCGCCGGCCGGCAGTCGCGAGCGGATCTGCGCCATGCGCCCGAGGACGTAGAGCTCCGCCTGGATCATCGCAGTCTTCGGCTGGAAGAACACGTTCACCTCGGCCGAACCGCGTCCGGTCGCCGACCGAATGTTGACCGCGCCGGGGATGTTCTTCATTGCCTCTTCGACGGGCCGTGTGATGGTGGCCATCATCGCGTCCGTCGGCATGACACCATGGTCGATGAGGATCACGATGCGCGGGAAGTCGGTCTCCGGAAAGACCGAGGATGGCATCACGTACGCGGCGTAGACGCCGGCGAGGCACAGGCCCAGAACGGCGAATACGATGGCTCGCCAATGGCGCAGCAGTCCGGTGCCCTCGGCGGAGACGGTCATCGATCGGCTCCGTGTTGGGGCGCGCCAACGGGGCCGCCCATGGCGACGTCCAAGTCCGCCTGGGCTCGGGCCGCCATGCGGAGGCTCTCCGTGTACTTGGTGCGCTGCGCCAGCAGAGTGCGTTGTGCCTCCAGGACGACCAAGACTTGTCGTTCGCCGGCCTCCCATGCGTGGCGGCTCAGCTCGACGCTGGTTCGCGCCGCCGGCAGAATCTCATCTTCGAACAGGGACACCAGGGCGCGGGCTGCGCCGGCGCGGGCGACCGCTTCGCGTACTTCGCGGGTAGTGTCCAGGCGTCGTTGGGCCAAGGAGCGCTTAGCGGCGGCCAGCCGAAAGTCTTCGCGCGCCACTCCCGGCTCATTGCGACTGAACAGCGGCAGTTCGATCTGCAGACTCGGGCCGGTCAACGACGGCGGCGTCTCGGGCCGCTCGTGCTCGAAGCCCAAGGCGAGGTTGTGGATCACGGAGCGCCGTTCGACACGGCGCTCGCCGGTGATGGCTTGGACGAGGAGCTGGGCAATCCTCACGTCGAGTCGTCGATCGAGCGCCTGCCTCACGAGCGCGTTGGTGTCGCCGTCGTGATCGAGACGCGCGAAGCTTGGATTCCCCGCGACGTGCCATGGCTGGGCGAGTCTCCCGATACCCAGCAGGGCAGCGAGCTTGGCGCGACCGACAGCTTGCTCCTTGTCGACAACCAAGAGCTCACGCCGCGCGTCGAGCACCGCGGCGTTGCTGAGCGCGACGTCGACCTGGTCGCCGAGGCCTGCCTTGAAGCGGGCGCGCGCCAGCTTCGATGAGCGCTGCGCGAGAGCGAGGCTGTCGGTCGCTGTGGTATGTGCCAATCGGAGCGCCGCGAGGTCGAGGACTTCGCGCTCAACGCGGCCGGCGAGGACGACGGCGCTCCTCACGACGCGGCCACGGGCGATCTCGAGGTGCGCCTTTGCCGCGTCCGTTCTTGCCGGGATCAGCAACAGGTCGATCAGGCTTTGGCTGAGTGACAGCGTGAGATTCACGAGGCCACCGCCTTCGGGAAAGCGCGCGCTGATGGCGGCGACGGGGTTCTGCGGGCGTCCCGCGGCGACGAGATCCGCTTTGCTGATTCCAACCTCGAAGAAGGACGCCTGCAGGCCCGGGTTGGCCAGCAAGGCGACTCGGACGGCTTCGTCCACGGTCAGGACACCGTCGGCGAACATCTGAGCCACCGACGCCTGGATGGTTTCGGCGCGTGAGTCCGGAGTCCAGGTCTCGGCAGTGCCGACGTGCCCCCGAATCTCCGCGGCGGTCCGATCGAACTCCTCGTGCGCGTCGACGCCGGCGCAGCAGCTCGTCGCTAAGAGGGTCGCCAGCGCGAGCAGCCTGCCACGGACGGACGGCCGCGGAAAATGTCGAGAATTCTGTATGCGTACCACTAGCATGTCGGCGCCATGCGAACGTTCTATCTCGCTGTTCTCGGTTCCCTAGTTCTTTCTGCTCCCGGCTGTGCCGTGGCGTCGTCCCGTGTTCCCGATCTCGGTGAACTTCTCCAGAACTCGCCGCGCCTCGGAGGCTCGACCGTGTCCCTCCCTCGGAGCGACATCGTGCACGCCGGTCGGCGCAAGACCAAGCTGCACCAGGCGGGGGATGAGATGATCACGGTGCGGGGCCAGTTTGGTCAGCCGCATACGGGCCGAACGATCTTCTGGTTCGGCAAGGGCAATCACGAGAACTACGGGCTCGGGGCCTATCTGCACGCGTTCGTTTCGGATTCGTGGGCGCTTGGCGTTGGAATCGATGGGAGTCTCCTCAAGCCACCAGGCAAGAACGTCTTCGGCGTCGAAGTGGAGGGCGTGTCGCGGCACTACCTGACACAGTCGGCGGACTATGGAGTGTTCTGGGATTTTACCGGGGGGTTCATTCAGACGTCGCGGGGGTTCCCACCGGGCGGGACCCGTTGGAACTTCACGTTCGGGTTTGGCCCTGGGCTGGAGCTGCCGGTTGGCTCGAACACCGATCTGCTCGTTGGTGGCTACTTCCATCACATGTCGAATGGTTTGGGGCGCGATACGCCGCGCAATCCGAGCCAGAACGATCTGCGCTTCTGGCTCGGGATCGGCTGGACGCTTTGATTGCAGTTCGGGACCGCGAGCCCTCAGTGCGAGCGAGACGGCCCCCGATAGTCGTGGCACGCGAAGATTGCCGCCTCGATGACCGAGACCCCGAGACGCCGCACGCGCACGGTCTCGAGTCGTTCGAGTCGAGCGAAATAGCCGCGGACTTTTTCGATCTCGGCGGGTCGGCTGTTGGCGCGCGGGAGTACGAAGATCGCGGTCTTGCCGACGAAGTCGCGGGGGTGCTGCCAGTAGTTGAATTGGAGCGCGGATCGCCCGAACACGTTCTGTGCCAGGACCGGAGGTGCGGGGGGCGCTAGCGTTGCGAGTGCGTGGCTGAGCTGTGCCGCGTCCTTGTAGTCGGCGGCGAAGTAGAATGCGGCACCGGCCCGGTCGCTCCGGTAGGCGCGCTGCCATTTGCGCGCGCTCCTTGCCACCTCCGGCCATCCATTGAGCGTGCTTCCACGATTGGCCGGCAGGAGGCACGATAGCGGGCTCAAGAGGATCGTGGCACTCGCGATGACACATCCAAGAATCGCCAGTCGACGCGTGGTCGCACGCAGCGTCGTCCACCGCGTCTCCTGGAACCAGCACGCTGCAGCGAGGCCAAGCGGGACATACGCTGGAGTCAGCCAGTTGGCTTTGATCCGCATGAACGGCGAGTTGGCGAGCATATAGAGCGGGATTGGTAGTGCGAATGCCAGGAGCCAAATGGCGCGCATGTCGCGGCGCTTTGCCTGTCGCCACAGCCAAAGGCCCGTGAGGGCAACGATCGGCAGGAAGAGCGGGTTCGTGATGACGGTTTGGATCCCGGCGAACTCGAACACTCGGCCCGGTGCAAACCTTACGCCTGCATAGCGTCGTGCCGTCTGAAAGCGGAAGGAGGCGAAGTCATGCGATACGTTCCAGGCGAGGACCGGAAGGAACACCACTGCCGCGACGAGGACCGCGAGGTACGGCTTGACGCTGCGCAACTGGGTGCGCATCTTGGGGTCCAGAGTGAGGATGGCGATGCCACTTGGCAGCAGGAACGCCGCCGAGTATTTGCTGAGCCCGGCTGCACCCGCGGCGGCGCCGGCGGCGAGCCACCAGCGCAGATCGCCGTTCCGCGCACACCAGAGCGCGAGCATGGTCGCGGTCCAGAACACGAGCAGCGGCGGATCGGGGTTGGCAAGAAAGCGCGTGGCGAAAAGCGCCGGCACCGTGACGGTCGCGATCAGCCAGAGCGCTCGGCCGCGCTCGCCGACATCAAAACGACGCAGCAGCGCGAGCCCGAGCAGAGCGGTCGTGAGGCCGCTCAAGATCGTGCCGATGCGAACGCCTAGCGCTCCATTGCCGAGCAGATGTGTACCGATCCAGATCCACCAGGCATCCATAGGTGGGTGGTCGAAGTAGGACAATGCGGGGTGCTGCGCATAGAGCCAGTAGTAGGCTTCCTGCGACGAGAGTGGCAGCCACGCACTCACCCAGAGGCTTGCCAGGGTCGTGGTCGCGAGCAGGGCGACCTCGCGCGAGCGGCCGTTCATGCGCCCTGGTAGTCGCGACAGATCCAGATCGCTGCCTTCTGGACGGTCCAGCCCAGCCGCTCGACCACGACGTCCTCGGCCAGCTCGACATGACGGAAGTGCTTGCGGACCCGTTCGAGGACGCTTGGGTCGTGGCGTTTGGGGCGGGCGCGAATGACGAGCACAGCATCTTGCCCGATGAGCTGGTTTGGCTGCGTCCAGTAGTCGTA
>CAYSWE010000188.1:0-8331 GCA_964434515.1 uncultured Phycisphaerales bacterium
ACTCACGGCGAAGGGGCTTGGTCTGGTCGGCTCGCTGTCGACCTGCGGTGCGCTGATCGAGGCGCTCGCCGATCGCGAGAGCATCGTCCGCGAGGCCGCGCATCAGTCTTTGCTCAAGCTTGCGCCGAAGCGTTTTCCGTTCGATCCGGAGGCCTCGGAGGCCAAGCGCCGTGGCATGGTGAAGAAGTGGAAGGCTTGGTTCGACAAGACGGTCGCCAGCAAGAAGCGCTAGCGTAGCCGTCGGCAAACCGTTCGATCGCGTTTGCTTCTCCGCTGCCCACGCGGCACGGTACTGCGGGCTGGCAACGAAGGGAGGACGACATGCTGCATGCGCGCACTGGCAAGGCGCCGGGCTCGAAACCGTCGAGAGTGCGCAGGCTACCGACGCGCACCAAGATCGTGGCCACTCTGGGGCCGGCGACGGCCACGGTTGCCAACCTGCGAGCGTTGATTCGAGCCGGGGCCGACGTGTTCCGGCTGAACTTCTCGCATGGCACGCACGTCGAGCATGGCCAGGCGATTCGACGCGTGCGCAGCGCCGCCAAGGCCGAAGGGGGGCCGGTCGCGCTGCTTGCCGATCTGCAGGGACCGAAGATCCGGGTGGGCAACCTGGTCGACGACGAGCCGATCGAGCTGCGGCGGGGCGGCGAACTGGCGATCGTCGCGAGCGAGCGCGTGGTCGGCAAACCCGGCAGGATCGGTTGCACCTACCGCGGCCTGGCCCGCGACGTGCAACCCGGGGATCGCGTGTTGCTCGACGATGGTGGGCTCGAGCTCGCCGTCGAGCGCGTCGAGGGCTCGACGGTGTATACGCGCGTTCGCTATGGCGGCTTGCTCTATCCGCACAAGGGGATCAACCTGCCGGGCACCAAGGTCAAGGCACCGAGCCTCGGTAAGAAGGACCTCGCCGATCTCGAGTTTGCGCTTCGCAATGGCGTGGACTTCGTTGCGCTTTCGTTTGTCCGAACGGCGCGGGAGATCCTACGACTGCGCAAGAAGATCCGGGAGTTCGGCGCGGACGCCGACATCATCGCCAAGATCGAGCGTCCTGAGGCCGTCACCAACATCGACTCCATCATTGCTGCTACCGACGGAATCATGATTGCGCGGGCGACATGGGGGTCGAGTTGGGGCCAGAGGCGGTGCCCTCGATCCAGAAGCGGATCATTCGCCTGTGCGTCGAGGCGGGCAAGCCGGTGATTACTGCCACGCAGATGCTCGAAACCATGATCTCCCATCCGCGGCCGACCCGAGCCGAGGCCTCGGATGTCGCGAATGCGATCTACGACGGGACCTCGGCCGTCATGCTCTCGGGCGAGACCGCGGTCGGCAAGTACCCCGCACTCACGGTGCGGACCATGGACAGTATCGCGCGCCGCACCGAGCGCGAGATCTTCGATGCCTCCCTGCGCCATCCGATCCAGCGCATCGGCGATCTGCGACGCAACCGTCGCACGGCGGTCCTGTCGATCAGCGAGGCGGCGGTCAGCGCTGCGGCGCGCGCTGCGCTCGAAGCGGGAGCCAACCTGATTGCGACGCTGACCGAGACCGGGCGGACCGCCAGGCTCATGTCACGCGAGCGGCTGCACTGCCGGCTCGTGGCGTTCACGCCGTCCTATCGAACGTATCGCAAGTTGGCGCTCAACTGGGGTATCTTCCCGGTGCTGACCCGTCGCGTGCGAACCGTGGAACAAATGTATCGCCTGGCGCAGGCGACGTTGGTCACGGAGCACCATGCGCACAAGGGCGATCGCGTGGTCTTTCTCGCTGGCAACGTCGACATCGCCGGTGCAACCAACACCGTCATGATTCGCGAGCTCGGTTGCAACAGCAGCGAGCTTCCCAAGTTTTGAGCCCGGCTCCGGTTGATCGCGGGCCGACCGGCCGCTAGGTTGTTCTGTCCGTTTCCCCTTTGAAGGCAGGCCGATGAAGGTTCGAGTTCGCAAATCCCAGACCAAGCGCCTCCGCCTCGTAGGCTTCCGCAGCCGCAGTAAGACGCACGGCGGCCGCAACGTGATCAAGCGCAAGATCCGCAAGTCGGGCTGCTTCCGCGTCGGCTAGGGGCGGCGTGTCTCCGGCCGGCGTGTCTCCGGCCGGCATTCCTTCCCGTGATGGTTGGACCGGGCATTCCTGTGCGCCCCTCTTGTGGTCAGGAGCGCATTCCCCGTGAGATCGGCCGCTCAGGAAGCGTGAGACACGACTCGCCGACACCGGGAGCATTCGGTCCTAGGCAGGTCAACTCTGCTCGGAAGGGGATCTGGATTTCGGCCCTGGGCGCCGTGATGTTGGCGGTGCCGGCCGGCGCTGCCATTTCGCCACCCGATCCTCCCCCGTTCAGCATCGTTTGGAACACACCGAGCAAGGACGCCTCCGAGTCCATGCCTGCGGGAGGTTTTGACACCGGTCTCAATGTCTGGGTTGAGAACGGGGAACTGCTGATCTATGTCCAACGCAGCGGTTGTCTCGCGGAGGACAATGAATACCTGAAACTGGGCCGCCTACGCGTGAAGCTCACGCCGAATCCCTTCCTCGGCGGACCGTTCCGGCAGGAATTGGTCTTGCGCGAAGGTCGGATCCAGATCAACGGCGAACTCGAGTCCGACGGGAGGAAGAAACCCGTGACGGTCCATGTCTGGGCTGAGACCGACCGTCCGGTCGTCCATATCGAAATCGCCGCCGGCCGAGAAATCGCGGTGCTCGCCAGCTATGAAAACTGGCGCGGCTCGGACGAGCTTGTGCCCAACGCGGACCGCCGCCGTTCGGCCTTCACGCTCGACCAGTATCCTGGCAAGGTCGTTCGCGGCAAGGATACCGTCACCCATAGGGATGCCGCCGTCTTCTTCTATCACCGCAATCCTGCCAAGGGTCTCTTGCCCGGCCTGCTGCTCCGACAACAAGGGCTGGAGAAGTATCGCGATCAGATCCATGACGACTTGAGCAACCGCACCTTCGGCGGCCTCTTCGGCGGGACGGGGTTCCGCGCGGCAGGAACCGGCATGGGGAAATACCAGGCGACTCCCTACAAGGCATGGCGCCTGGTTTCGGAAAAGCCCGCGCGCCGGCATCACCTGAGGCTGGTCAGTCACATCGCCCAGACCCCGACCTTGGAAGCGTGGGAGCAGGGACTCCAAACGCTGTGGAATGAATCGCAGGACGATGTGGAGGCTGCCCGCGAAAGGGCCCGTGCATGGTGGGCTCAGTTTTGGAACCGCAGTTGGATTGTCATCAATCCGGACCATCCCGATCCCGGCAGCAAGCCGTGGCGCGCGGCCCGCAATGCAGCGCTCTTCCGTTTTCAACTCGGCTGCAATGCCTTTGGCGAATACCCCACCAAGTTCAACGGCGGCAACCTCGTTTTCGATCCCTGTCTGGTGACGAAGAATCGCCTCTATTCGGCCGATTGGCGCAACTGGGGAGGCGGTGTGTTCACCGCCCAGAACCAGCGTCTCGTGTACTGGCCCATGCTCAAGTCGGGCGATTTCGACGCGATCCTGTCGCAGTTCGAACTGTATCGAAAGGGGCTCCCCGGTGCCCGCGCGCGGGTGCGGGAACACTTTGGTCATGACGGCGCTGTCTTCTGCGAATACACCTCGGCCTTCGGCGTCGCCATGGGCAACGGCTGGGGCTGGAAGACGGGCCGGCGCGGACGGGGCGAGGAGATCCCCCTCGGCGATCCCCGGGCCGATGCCGCCAAGGGATACAACGCGGTGGTGGAGAAGGGGATCATGGCCAATGGCTCGATTGCCTATCACTGGGAATCCCAGCTCGAATCCGCCTACATGATGCTCGAATACCGGCGCTTCACCGGCCGCGACATCCGCAAGTACATCCCTTTCATCGAAAACTCGCTGGTGTTCTTCGATGAGCACTACCGTTTGCGGGAACGGCTTCGCTCCGCGGGCGAGCGCGAACTCGACGGCCGTGGCAAGCTTGTCATCTTCCCGTCGACCTCCTGCGAGTCCTATCGCGGCGCGAAGAATCCTGCTGACTTGATCGCCGGCCTGCGGGCCTGCCTGGAGGGCATTCTCGAACTCGACGAAGCGGCTTTGCAACTCCGCGACAAGCAGTACTACCGCGCCTTCCTCGAACGCGTTCCCGAATACACGTTCGCCGCCGTGAATGGCGACCGAATCCTCCAACCCGCCGAATCGTGGAAGCGTTACCAGAACGTGGAGTGCCCGCAGTTCTATCCGCTCTTTCCCTTCAACCGTTTTGACCTGCTCGGCCGCGATCACGAGCTGCGTTCGACCTTCCGCAATACCTGGAAGCACGGAACGTTTCCCAAGCACATGGTCATCAGTTGGCACCAGGACGGCATCTTCTTTGCGCGCATGGCCATGACCCAGGAGGCTGCCGCATACAACTTGCGCAAACTCGACGACAGCCCGCGTCGTTTCCCCACGTTTTGGGGCCCCGGCCACGATTGGGTGCCGGATCACAACTGGGGTGGCAGCGGTATGATCGGTTTGCAGGAAATGCTGCTGCAGACCCCCGGACGCACGATCCATGTCCTTCCCGCCTGGCCGAAAGACTGGGACGTTGACTTCAAACTCAAGGCCCCGTACCGGACCACCGTGACTGGGCGGGTCCGAAACGGAAAACTGGTCGAACTGACCGTCACCCCCGAGTCACGCCGCAAGGACTTGATCGTTGGAGAAGGTTGGTAGGCTGGTTCCACCGTTGTCTAGCGGTCGAACTCGGTAGAATCGCCACGCCGCGCAAAACGCGTTCGGCCGACACGTGCTACGAATTGCGCGAGCGATTCGGCTATTTCTTCCGCTTCGCGTTCTTCTTTGCCGCTGGACGATCACCGACGATCCAGTCCAGGCCTTTGCGCAGATTCCCATACACGTCACCGTGCCATCCGTGTCCGCCCGCGTACGTGAGCAGCGTCGTCGTCGCTCCGCGCTGCGCCAGTCGCTTCTTGGCCGTCTCGGCGAAGCGGATCTTGACCCAGTCCTCGGGCGAATGCAGCAAGAAGACACGCTTGCCCTTGGCGCGCTTGAGAGCGCGCGCCCCGGGTGCATGGAAGACCGACATCGCGACGTATGCCCCGGCAAGCGGTGAGTCCTTTGCCAACAGGGCTGCGTAGCAGGCTGGCCCGCTGGAGGACCAGCCGAGCGCGTAGATATGCGCTGTATTCAGGGAGATCCGCGAATCAACGTCCTTCACGACGTTGGCGATGAACGACTCTGTCGTGAACTTCACGCCTTTGAGTCCCTTGCGCGAAGACGCAGTGGGCCAAACAACTTGCTTGGCCTGCTTCGCGTTCCACTGGTGGGCCACGAGCTGCACGACCACAAAATCGTCCGGGGCAGCGTGCTTCCAGATCCGCTTGACGAACGGCGCGAAGTCCGCGCTGCCATCGCCGCCCGGCAGCACGAGCAGGAGCTTGTAGCCATCCTTGGGCGCCTTCTTTGCTTTCGCGGCATGGAAGAAGTAGCGCTGGCGCGGGTCCTTCCCGGCGAAGAATTCCCCGGCGGCGAGTTTGTCGTCAGCTGCCTTGGTTTGCCCGGACACTGAGCCGGGAAGGAGTGCCGCAACGAGCGGCAGCGCGAGTAAGGCGTGGTAGGGGGGCATCATCGGTGTTTTCTCTCGGCCAGGTTCGCCACGAAACGGAACTCTCCCGCAGGGCTGGAGCAGCGCAGCACTACGGACCATAGAGGATTTATCTCCGACAGAAGTCTTCCGACACAATTCTTCGACCCGAGTTGCCTTGCATTCGCGTTGCGCCTGTGCCGGCCAGCGTGCCGAGGTCGAGGCCGGTGACGGTTCCGAATGTGCCAGATCGCGACGTCCACGTCATCGCGTCGAACTTGTCGTTGACCTTCGGAACGAACGCCCCGAGACGGACAACCTCGAGCGTTCCGCCGAGGGTCGCTGTCTTGTTCACAACGAGACGATCGAAACTGGACGCGGCACATCGCGGGCCAAGAATGTGCCGGTCGTTCCAAGACCGACCTCGACGACCGCCGCGATCCCGTTCACCTTGACCGAGAGTCGGGCGTGGCCCGTCAGCCTGTCACCGACGCGGCCGGCGACGTCGACCTTGGTCGTCGTCACATCGAGGCCGCTGGACGGTGTGTCGATGAACACGCGCGGTGATTCTGCGTCCTGGATGACCTTGGCAACTACAGGGGCACTGCGCGTTCGTTCCTCTGAGATGCTCGTCAGCCAAAACACGTTGGTCTGGTTCGCGAGTAGCGGAAGCTTTACCGAGAAACGACCGGCGGCGACCGGAACACGGATCGTTCTTGACGGTCCGACGATCTCGACGCGCCAGGCACGCGCCGCGGTACCCTTGAGGGTCACCGAACTCGACTTGGTCGCGGCGGGGTAGGCGTCGAGTACGATCGGCCGCGCTTGGAACACACGACCGACAGCGATGTTTTGCGCGCCGATCCGTGTCTGCGCCCGGACTCCAGTCTCGGGACCAACGACGGCTGTTGTGAGGGCCACGGCAAAATGCAGACTATGCATCGGAATCTCCTCTGCAACTAGAGGGTGTGCGAACTGACGTTCGTGAACGCGATGTGTGTCAGGCGTGCGTTCAGGCTCAGGCTTTGCCAGTACAGGCGTTTGCCCTTGAGCAGTGGGCGCCACGGAAAGTAAAACGTCTTGTCGCCCGGGACCGTGACCGCCGCGAACGTCACGGTCATGAGCCAAGCCTTGGGCCCGGTCTTCCCGGGTGGCATCTGGATCGGCCCGATGCGTGCGAGCCGTCCGGCCGCCGATGCATCCGGGCCACCTGTGGTCGCCGCCCGGCGCACGACGATCGCGAGTGACTCGCGCGTTGCCGCGTTCTGATCCTGATGGGCGCCGCGGTAGCCGACGATCCGTGCATCGCCACCGCCGAGCTTGTTGTCACCGATGTGCAGCAGTAACGGAGCCCGAAGCTCCATGAGGTTCTCGCCTGCAGAGCGCAAACCGCACCCAGTGCGAACAGAACGGACACCAGTTGGCACATCAACGCCTCCAGATTCTCGGGCTTGCAGGAGTCCAAGCTCCGTGCACGGGCCAATCCGTCGCTCTAGAGACGAAATCTCTCGCACACCATCCGGCTTTGCAGGGTGCGTGCTAGCGGGCGTCGCAGCCATGCCGGGTCTGCGGCCGCGCTTCTAGGACAGCCAACCGTGCGGCAGGGCGACGCGCTGCGTTCCGCCCTTCTTGCACCGCCGCACGCGCAGCCCCTCCAGCGGGAACGGTGTGTCTTCGGGGATGCCCAGCAGCGCCTCGGCCAACTCGTCGTAGCTCTGGACGCGGGTCAGGGTTGGTCGCAGTGCCGAGCCGCCGGGGAAGGACTTGGTGTACCAGGACGCGTGCTTGCGCATGTGCAGGATGCCGAGTTTGGGGCCGAAGAAGTCGAGCAGTAGGCGCGCGTGGGCGAGCGTCGTCTTGCGCACGTCGCCGAAGCGCGGTGGGGGCGGCGGGGCTTCGCCGCGGAACACAGCTTCGAGTTCGGCGAACAGCCAAGGCCGCCCGAGGCAGCCGCGGCCGATGATGACGCCACGGCATCCGGTCTGGCGCATCATGCGCAGAGCGTCCTGCGCTTCCCAGATGTCGCCGTTGCCGAGCACCGGCACGTCGAGCATGGCTTGCAGTTCACCGATCGCCTCCCAGCGCGCCGCCCCGTCGTAGAGTTGCGAAGCCGTGCGAGCGTGGAGTCCGACGGCGCATGCGCCCTCGGCCGCCGCGATGGGGCCCGCTTCTCGAAACGTCATGTGGGCTTCGTCGATGCCGAGGCGCATCTTGACCGTGACCGGCACTGCCCCGGCACCGCGCACGAGCGCCGCAACCAGCCGTGCCAAGAGCCGCGGCTTGAGTGGGATGGCCGAGCCGCCGCCGGACGCCGTGATCTTGCGAACCGGGCAGCCGAGGTTGAAGTCGAGGTGCTGCACCCCGTGCTCGTGCACCAAGAGCTGCGCCGCGCGTTCCAGATACGCCGCGTCGGTCCCATAGAGCTGCAGGCTGCGCGGATTCTCTTCCGGAAGAAATCGTGCCAGCTCGAGGGTGCGGCGGTTGCCTTCGCAGAGCCCTCGAGCGGTCAGCATCTCACTCACATAGAGCGCTTCGCCAAAACGTCGGCAGAGGACTCGATACGGTGCGTTGGTGACGCCGGCCATGGGGGCGAGCACGACGGGAGTGGCGAACGCATGCGCACCGATCTGCAGCGTCGCGAACTCCCCGGGCCGCGCCGGGGGGACGTTTTGGTTGATCGCAGAGACGAGGCCCATGACCTGACAGTCTACCGAAAGCGCGGCCCGCACGGATCGGGGGGACGCGTGGTGCGGATGAGAGGACTTGAACCTCCACGGCCCGGAAGGGCCCCAG
>CAYSWE010000189.1:0-8307 GCA_964434515.1 uncultured Phycisphaerales bacterium
TATGGCTTTTCGGCTGTGTTCTCGGCATACATGTTTTTTCGTATGCGCGAGCTGCAACACGCGTCGGACTTGTTCGATCGGCTCACGAGGCGCGAGCGCAGCGTGCCGCGTACGCTCGGTGCGCAGTTGTGGAATCTAGGCGTCGCATTGCTCGTGCTTTTGACGATCCCGGTTTCGCGCGGCGAGACCGCGAGCGGCAAAGGCTGGGTTGCCGATCTCGTGGAAATCCTGGGGCTATGGATCGTGTTCGTCGTGGCGGCCGGCCTGCTACGCAAGCGACATCGCCGCGAGCGATTGCACGCGGATCCCGAACTCTGGTCGTGGTGGTACGACGGACTCGATCGTGACGAACTTGGCAAGTTGTCCCGCTGATCGCCTCGTTCTGCGCCGAGCCCTTCGGCGGCGACCTAGCGCAGTTGTAGCGTCACGTCTTGCAGCCGTGCGAGCGGGCGCACGTTTTTGCCGCGGGGCGGGAGCGCGCCCGCCTTGCGTAGCGCAGTGATCGTCGTTGGCCAGCTTGGTACTCGGTAGGTGGCGCTGGTGCTGCCGCGTGGGAGGTTCAGATTGCTGATGCGCGCCGATCGGATGAAGGGCCGACGATTCCGGTCCAAGACGACGCTCTTGGTTTGTCCGACGATCTGGTACTCGCAGGTCATGCTGACGCGTCGCAAGCGGAATAGTGATTGGTTGACGACGGTCACCTTATAGACGCCCTTGTCGACGCGTCCGACGAGCCGGATGGCCTTGAGATAGTCGGCATTGCGAGCTTGCTCGACGTTCAATCCATAGTAATGGATCTTGGAGCGGATCTTCTTGGCGTCGAGGACCTTCCAGTTGTCGTAGCGGAAGGTGAACGTGCGCGAAGCGTGTGGTTCGAGGATTGGGTTGCGGCCGAGGTTCGCTGGCCCCCTTGCCGACCAGAGCACCTTCTTCTTGGCGTCTTTGTAGTAGTGGCGAAGACGTATGCCTGTGAGCGGCACGTTGGTCGGATTCGTGATCGTGACGAGTGCATAGGGGCTGTTTTTGCCTAGGAACAGTTTCTGTTTGAGGACGAGTCCATTGGCAAGAGCTCGGGAGCCGGTCATCTGGTCCAGGCGCGTGCGCCACAACAGGGAGCGCACGTGCAGCTTTTGGAACCCAGCGATCTTCTTGAACGCCTTGAGCGTCTTCATGTTGAGGTGGAAGGCGAGGCTGCTCGACGAGAGTGTGTCTTGTAAGAGATCTGGTGAGTAGCCCGAGGCGATCATCGTCGACACCATCTTGGCGGTCGTCGCGGGCGCGGCGGCGCCTAGCACGAGCCCGCGGCGCCGATGCAGGCGGGACATGTCTGGATTCCGGCGCAACTTCCAGAGAGCGGCCAGGATCCAGTGGGCAGTGATGTGCCGGCTGGCACCCGTTCGGTGGAGCAGCTGCGCCAGGGTGATGCCGAGCCTCGTCTGGCCGGGGACCTTCGTGCAGTAGTGGGCCGCCGCTTCCAGGTAGGTGGCTCCCGAGCGCCCCGACTTCCATTCGAGGAACACCGCATTCAGCATGTCGTCGAGCGCCGCCTTGCGTTGGGCGGCGTCGGTGCTCGACGCTCGAAACCGCGCTCGCGCCAGGTGCGCGGCCGCGGACTCCGGGTTCTGCGTGAGCATCCGTTGATACTCGATGGCCGCGGAGCTGCGATCTTTCTTGCCCTCGAAGAACCGCGCGATGGAAAGGCTGGCGCGTTCGTCGCGTGGGGCGATGCTCTTGGCCTGAAGAAACGCCGCGAGGGCCTCGCTCGAACGGCCCATGGCGAGCAGCGTCCTGCCCTTGGCGAGTTCGATTGCCGGTTCGACTCCCCCAGCCTTCTCGCTGGCTCGTTGCAGCTGTTCGAGCGCCTCGGGGTAGCGGTGCGCGAGTCGATAGACCTGGGCCTTGCTGACGTGCACGAGCCAGTCGTTGCGTTGGATCGCGGCAATCCGATCGAGGATCTCGAGTGCCTGCGCGAACTTCTTGCGTGCGGCGAGGCTCGCTGCTTCGGCAAGCGCCGCCCCGTAGTGATTCGGATTGAGTCGGAGGCACGTTCTACGATACCTGTGGGAACGCAACGCCCAACCGTCGTCTCGCTCAACGAGCGAGCGTTGCCACTCCACTTCGGCCCGCTGCTCAACCGTCAGCTCCGCGGCCCCACGAACTGCCAACTCCAGCTCCTTCTTGGCCGAGCGAAAGTGGCCAGCGACGCGGAGCATGGCGCCCAGAACGGCGTGTTCCTCCGCCTTCATGCGTCGTTTTCTCGGATACCAGCGGATCTGCGGGAAGCGACGCAGGGCGTGGTCCATCACCGAGACGCCCGAGTAGCTGTACAAGGACGACCCGAAGACGAACGTGTTGAGCCCGATGACCGCGCCGGTGCGCAGGTCGATGCAAGGACCGCCGCTGTTGCCGGGTGCGATCGTCGCATCGATCGTGATCTGGTCGAGGCGCTTGTGGTTGCGGCCGCGGACCCGCCACGTGTCGTACTTGATGGCGGTTACTGATCCGTTGGTCAAGAACAGGTCGCCCTTGCCGAGTCCGGGGAATCCCAGCGCGATGACCGGGTCGCCGACGCGGATGCGACCAGAACGCACCGTGCTGATCGGGATCGTCGGATACGGTTTGCTGGACCGTGGTAGGCGCAGGAGCGCCATGTCGACGCGCGGCTTGTGTTCGTAGACCCAGTCCAGAACCTCGACCTGAAGCTCGCGCTTGCGACCGTCGATCTCGAGCAAGACCGAGACCTTGTCGGCCATCTTGGCGCCGTCCAAGTTGTCGACGTCGCGGATGACGTGAGCATTGGTCAGCACGAGTCCGTCTGCCCGTGCGATGAACCCGCTCCCAGTTGCCGCGGACCGTCCGAAGCGTGATTTCACGCGGACGACGGCGCTGCGATAGCGTGCGGTTACGGCGCTGGGCAAAAGCGGCTTGCTCCGGCGCACCGGTTCCGTGGCGTAGGGGAGTGGTCGGAAGCTCGCCAGCATCCGCTCACGCGTTTGCGCGAGCCGGTCGTACTGCTTGCGCGGTGCGACGAACTCCATGAAGAACTGTAGGTCGTCGGCGACGGTGCGGACGAGGCGCTCTCGGCAGGCTTGGCCAAGCATCTTCGCGGTGAAGTCTTGCTCGACCGCAGGGCGTCCAGCGAGCTTGTTGGCGACGGGTTGGCCGGCGGCTTGCAAGGCATAACCTCGGTTGGACCGTACGAGTTCTGGGACTGTGCGCCGGTGAAAGTCGACAATTCCGAGCTTGCGGAGTCTGCCCCGGTCGGTCAACGAGCTGACCTGGATCTGGAGTCCCGTGGCGAACTGATTGGTCCCAGGAACTTCGTGCTCTGGCGAAAGCACGACCTGGAATCCACCGTCGTTCCACCATTCGTAGGCGCGCCACGAACCCGGGTACTGAATCGACAGCATGCCGAGCGGATCGGTGTAGGTCCGGAACCCGGGGAACGCGTAGCTGCCAGCGAGGGCGCGCTGCAGATCCAAGTCGAGCTCTGCGTCGCGCATCTGGCGCATCTGCGCGCGCGACATTCGCACCTGGCGACCTTGGCGGAGGATCCAAAGCAGCACCGACTCCTGATCCTCGGTCTTGGCGCGGCGAACGACCTCGCTGACGATGTCGCCGCCGGTCTGCTTCAGGGAAGCGCGGAGCTCCCGCAGTAGGCGGCCCTTGGCCCCTAACCGTCCCAGTTCTGCCAACTGCGCGACGGTCAAGGGTTCGATGCCGGCGTCCTTGAGCTCTTGGATCAACCGATCCTGGTCGGCGCCGATTCGTAGGCGGTGCTTGATCTCGTCAAACCGGAATGCAGCTTCCTGCGCCAACGCCGAGGTCGACACAACGGGGAGTAGCAGCACGAGGCTGGCGAGAAAGGCGGCGGGCGAACGGCGCATAGAATACGGCTAACCTGACAGTGGGGGGCGGGCGTGGAGCCCCCTCAAGGCTACGCGGTCGAGCGCTGTTGCGCGACCCGCACCGCTCGCGCCCATGCCGGGGAGTTCTTCGTGACTCGCTCACTTGAGTCTGGGCGAATGACGCACTGCGTCCGCGATGATCGCTCGACTGACGCTGCCGGTTTGCTCCAACGCGACATGGACGCTGCGCTTCAGGTCGTTTGGATGGGCGCCGGCGATGCTGGTGATTCCTGCCACCAGTGCCAACGATCGAGATGTCTTCCGTGCTCGGATGCTGCCGCGAAGCGCGACCTGGCCGTTGGCTCGGATCGTGAACGGCACGTCGAAGCTATCGCCAACTCGTCGGGTGTGCTCCAGTTCCAACGAGATGATCACGGTGACACCGAGGTTCGTGAGGATCGATATGAGCGACGGCTTCTCGACCACCTCCAGCATGACGGGCGCGAGAGTCTTGTTGTTCTGGGCAATGCGCATCATGGTTTCGAGTGCCCAAAAGGCGAGCGTGCCGGCGCGCGTGGGGCTCGGCTCCGGCGATCGGGGATTGGCGCGCAGCTCGCGTCCGCGGCGAATGCCGCGCTCACAGAGCGCAACCAGTCCCAAGCTGTGTCCCTCGTTCGAGATGGCCTCCGTGGATGCGCTGAGCAGCTTGCCGCGGGCGTCGTAGAGTTCGATCCGCGTGTCGAGGGCTCCGCGGGTCTCAAACACCTGACCCGTGCTGAGCTTGATCGTCCCGAGTGCCTTGGGGTAGTTGCGCATGGCGAACAACCGGAGGAACCAGGTCCGCGCACGACCCGGCGTGGCTAGTCGGATGCTGTAGATGGCGGCGTCTCGTGCGCGCACTTGGACGTTGCTCTCGGCGTGCAGTCCAGGCTCGAGGCGGATTCGCCGCGGAACTGCGATCGGGCGGCTTTCGTGCAGTTGGGCGAGAAGGTCGACCGGGACGGATGCTTCCGGCGCAGACCCGCACGCCGACGCCACCAGCAACAGCGTGGCGACCGCGAGCTCCGCGTCGCTCACCGACGCACGGCTTCCGGGAGGGAGAACACGAGCTCCTCGCGCGGCCCGTCGAACTCGATCACTTCGCTAGCGCCGAGTTCTCTGAGTCGGGCGACGACACCGGTGACCGAGACTTCGGGGGTCGATGCTCCCGAGGTGACGCCGATCGCGCTCGCGTTCTTGATCCAGGAGCTGTCGATCTCTTTGGGGCCAAGGATTAGGTACGCCGGCACACCTCTCGCCGCACCGAGTTCGCGCAAGCGATTGCTATTCGAGCTGGTACGGTCGCCGATCACGAGCCACAGGTCGACCTCGGGGCTCAGCGCCTTGACCGCATCCTGCCGGTTCTGGGTCGCGTAGCAGATATCGTCGATCTGTGGCAGGACGAGCCGCGGGAACCGGCGCTCGAGAACGCTCGTGATCGCATGCGCCTCATCCACCGAGAGCGTCGTTTGCGTGAGGATGGCAACCTTGTTTGGGTCGCGGACTTTGACTTCTTCGGCTTCGCGCAGATTCTCGATGACGATCGTGTGCTCGGGTGCTTCGCCGACGACGCCTTCTACTTCGACATGGTCCCGGTGCCCTACCAAGAGGACGGTGTAGCCCTTGGCTCCCCACGCCTTGGCGCCAATATGGACCTTGGTCACGAGTGGGCAGGTTGCGTCGACGATTTTCAGTCCGCGGGACTCGGCCTCGGTGACGACTTGTGGCGGAACGCCATGTGCCGAGAACACGACCCAGCTCTGCGCTGGGACGTTGCAAAGCTTGTCGACGAAGACCGCGCCCTTGCGTCGCAGGCCTTCGACGACGACGGCGTTGTGCACAATCTCGTGGCGCACATAGATGGGCGCTCCGTAGCGCTCCAGTGCGCGCTCCACGATCTCGATGGCGCGTTCGACGCCGGCGCAGAAGCCTCGGGGGCGAGCAAGCAGGACTTTCATGGCAGTTGTTGGTTACCGGCGCGGTTTCGCGATCCGCTTTCCGGAGAAGCGGCGACCACGGTCTAGCTCAAGGAGTTCCATATGCAAGTGGGGGCCGGTCGTAGCTCCGGAGAGGCCGATCCGGCCGAGGAGCGCGTGACGCTCGAACTCCTGGCCAGGCGCCCATGGGATGCTGCCTTGCTCGAAATGGGCGAATCGCCAGTAGCGGCCGTCGGCGCTGCGGACGATGAGATTGTTGGGCTCGCCGCCGGGGATGTCCGGGGCATCGTCGGTGACCGCGAGCACCCTCCCGGGGAACGGTGCGCGCACCGCGATGCCGAAGATCGGCGTCCCGTGCGGCACTCGTGGCACGAGATCGAGCGCCCTGCGAGCTCCGGGGATCCTGTGATTGGCGGCGTGGAATCCGGCGGTCACTTCTACTGGGTAGCCGCCAAGGTCGGGCCGGGGAAAGGCGGCCTCCGCCGCGATCGAGCTTTGGATCGTCGCCACATGGAGCACGAGGTGCTCGCGTAGACGCCCACCCGGGCTCAACATGGCGAGTTCGTCGCTCGTCGCCCCGGGCGCGAGGTCACGTTCGAGCACGAGCCGCTCGCCAGGCGCAAGGGTCGGCCCGTCACGGCCCACGCGCACCGGCCGCGGCGCCAACGAAATGACTTCGAGCAAATAGTGGGCGCGTCCCGTGCGGGCATCGCGGGGCACGGGATCCGGGAGAACGCGCAAGACGAAATCGCTGCCCGTGCGGCAGCCGGCGACGCCCAACGCGCCAGCCAGCACCAGCCACGCCCCATGCTCGCGGAGCCAGGGGTGTTCTTGCCGGCGCGTCTCGGAGGGTCGTGGTTTCATTCGAGTCCGGATTCTCTACGGTGGGAGCATGACCGACACCGCATCCGCTTCGCTCGGCAGCGAGTCCCGTTGGGCCAAGGTCATCGACCACGGCCGCTGCATTGGTTGCCATGCCTGTAGTACTGCATGCAAGTCCGAAAACGAAGTCCCGTTGTCGGTGCATCGCACCTACGTCAAGTATGTCGACGTCGGCGAGTTTCCAACGGCCAGGCGGGCTTTCCAGGTCACGCGTTGCAATCAGTGCGAGGACCCGCCGTGCGCGACTGCGTGCCCGACGGCGGCGATGTATGCGCGCACGGACGGCATCGTCGACTTTGACAAGTCGATTTGCATCGGTTGCAAGGCGTGCATCGCGTCCTGTCCGTACGACGCGATCTTCATCAACCCAGAGGACAACGCCGCCGAGAAGTGCAACCTTTGTGCGCACCGCATCGACGTCGGACTCGAGCCGGCCTGTGCTGTGGTTTGTCCGACCGAGGCGATCTTCGTTGGCGATCTGAGTGATCGGAGTTCGAGGGTCGCGCAGGTCGTCGGGCGGGACGTCGTCGCGGTCCGGCGCCCGGAGAAGGAGACGCGGCCAAAGCTGTTCTACAAGGGCGCGCACCAGGCGACGCTCGATCCGCTTGCCGCGGAGCGCCCTGGCGGAGGTTTGTTTCTCTGGAGCGAGCAGGGTTGCGGCCCGAGCGGAATCGGCAATGGGCGCGTCACCTCGGGTCATCCGGCGCACGCCAATAGCTCGGCGCAGGCGATGCTGGCCTACGACGTCCCGCACCAGATTCCGTGGGACTACCGTGTCAGTCTCTATACGTGGACCAAGGGGATCGCCTCGGGGGTGTATCTTGTCATGGCGCTACTGTTCGTGCTCGGTGGAGTGCGCGGTGATAGCCCCGTCTGGAGGATTACCGTCCCCGTGCTCGGTGGCGCGGCACTGGCTTTGACCGGAGCTCTGTTGATCTGGGACCTCAAGCATCCCGAACGATTCCTGTTGATCTTCAAGCGTCCGCAGTGGCGGAGCTGGTTGGTGCGCGGTGCGTTCCTGATCCTGGGCTACTCGATTGTGCTCGGCTTGCACTTTCTCGCCGGGCTTGCCGAGGCGGACGGCGTGCTCGGCGCCCTCGTTTGGGTCGGGATTCCGCTTGCTCTGGGAACGGCGGTCTACACGGCCTTTTTGTTCGCCCAGGCCAAGGCGCGCGACCTATGGCAGAGCCCGCTGCTGCCGCCGCACCTTGCCGTGCAGGCGTTGTTGGCCGGTTCGGCTGTCTTGATTCCGTTTGCCATGCACTACGACGCCGAGCTCGTGCCGGGTTTGCGTTGGCTCCTGGCGATCAGTTGTGCCGTGCACGTATTGTTCGTGCTCGGCGAGATCACATTGACCCATCCAACGGCGCACGCGCGCCTCGCGGTGCGAGAGATGATCCGCGGCAAATACCGTCCGTTCTTCTGGGCCGGCTTCGTATTGGTTGCATTTGGAATGTTCGCGTCGATCGCCCACGTCGAGTTTGGGGCGCTCTTGGGCTTGCTGCTTTACGAGCACGCCTACGTGCAGGCCGGGCAGTCGGTGCCGCTGGCCTAGAAACGCGGCCGAAAACCCGGCATGGCTGCGACGCCCGCTAGCACGC
>CAYSWE010000190.1:0-8295 GCA_964434515.1 uncultured Phycisphaerales bacterium
GCGATACGGGAACCGACAGCGGACGATGTTCGTGCGCTTGCCGAACTTCACCATGATCGGGGCGACGACGGAAGAGGACCTCCTGCCAGCACCTCTCATCAGTCGATGCGAGTCTCCGCTAGCTGAGACGCCATAGGTGGCCGATCGGGTGAACGCGCGCGTCTGCGGTCGCGCACACGTGGTCGCGACCGGTGCAATGTTAGCGTTGCGGATCCGCGAGTTCGCCTTGTCCTGGTGCGATGCCTACGTCGGCGAGCACGAGTTGGCGCGGCGCTTCGGCCTCTTCGGTTGCGGTCTCCGCTTCGAACTCGCCTTCCGAGCGGGGCCAAATGTGGAAGCCGCCACGGGTGCCGTCGAGTTCCCAGGTGCCCCAGATTCCCTTGATCTCGCGGAAGCCGCGGTAGTAGACCGAGTGGGCTCCTAGATACTGCTTCGACCACCAGACTTCTTTGCTCTCGGCGTCGTAGCGCCCGCGGACCAGGAACTCCGCGACCGAGTCTGCTCCAGTGCCGCTGAGCACGCCGTCGCGAAACGTGAGGCGTAGCTCCTGGCGATAGCGTCCGCCTGGGTCTTCGAGCCAGTAGCCGACCCAATCTCCGGATGGAAACTCGGGATCGAGGGCATCGCTGTCATCCGAGTTCTCGGGAAACAGGTCGTTGTAATTCCAGTCCATAGGCACACACATGCGGGAGAAGAGGAGTGCGGGAGATGTGGTCCTGTAGGGCCCGCGCGGCAAGCTTCCAAGGGCTGGCTTCCGAATCCTCCCCCTCGTGCCCTCACATTGTGTGCCACGCCGTCTTGATCTCGACGAACGCCTGCACGAAGCGCAGGTCCTGCGCGTCCGACTTGCGCCACCACGCCGGCGTCGCCTCGGCCAAGCTCAGTTGACGTTTGACATGATCGGCGGCTTCGCGCTCGACCAGCGTGAGTTCGTCGTCGTCCGACGAAACCAAGATCGTTCCGTCGAACTCCCGGTGCGTGGCGACGTGCGCGAGTAGCTCCTGTCGGGTCCCGGTGACGATGTTGACCACGCCACCTGGCAGGTCGGAGGTTGCGCAGATCTCGGCAAACGTGATCGCCAACGGCGCGGCTTCGATCGGGCACACGACCACGGTCGTGTTGCCCGGCACCAAGAGTGGTGCGACGATCGAGACCAGGCCGAGGAGCGCGGGCCGCGCCGGGGGTAGCGCGGCGATGACGCCCGTCGCCTCCGGCATCGAAAAGTTGAAGTAGGGCCCGGCCACCGGGTTCACCGTGCCGAGCACCTGTGCGAGCTTGTCACACCAGCCGGCGTACCAGAGCAGGCGGTCGGCGGCGATCTCCACCTCGGAGCGTGCCTGGGCCGCCGTGCTCGCACAGTAGTGCACGAGGAGCTCGCCGAGCTCGCTGCTGCGCGTGTGCACCATCTCCGCCATGCGGTGCAGAATCTGCCCGCGCAACAGCGCCGTCGTACTCGACCAACCAGCGAACGCCTTGCGTGCGACCTCGCCCGCGTTGCGCACGTCCTTGCGTGAGCCCCGAGCGATCTGCGACAGCGCGACGTCGCTCTTGCCGCGTGGGTCCAAGAGTGGCAGCGTGCGTCCGGACTCGCTGCGTGGGAACTTGCCACCCAAATAGAGCTTGAATGTCTTGTGAACCGGGGGCGTCGTGTTGCTCGTCATTGCGCCTATCTCAGATACGGGAACAACCCGTGCAGTCCGCCCTCGCGGCCGAAGCCGCTCTCCTTGTAGCCTCCAAAGGGCGAGGCCGCATCGAAGCGATTGTAGGTGTTGGCCCACACCACGCCGGCGCGCAGCCCTTGGATCATGCGGAACACCTTGCTGCCCTTGTCGGTCCAGACGCCGGCGGAGAGGCCATAAAGGCTGTTGTTGGCCTTCGCGATCCCTTCCTTGGGCGTGCGAAACGTCAGCACGGCGAGCACCGGACCGAAGATCTCCTCGGTGGCGACGCGCATGGTCGGGGTTACGCCGGTCAACAGCGTTGGACCGCACCAATAGCCACGTGCCGGGAGCTCGACGTCTGGCCCACGACGCTCGGCGCCCTCACGCTGGCCAATGTCGAAGTAAGACTCGATCTTGTCGAGCTGCATGCGCGAGTTGATTGCGCCGAGATCGGTGTTCTTGTCGAGCGGTGGACCGACACGGATCTGCTGCATGCGGGCCTCGAGTAGTTCGAGAACGCGTGCTTCGACGCTCTCCTGGACAAACAGCCGGGAGCCCGCACAGCAGACCTGCCCCTGATTGAAGAAGATGCCCTGCACGATCCCTTCGATCGCCTGGTCGAGCGGGGCATCTTCGAAGACCAGGTGCGCGGCCTTACCGCCCAACTCGAGCGTCAGTCGTTTGCCGGTGCCGGCGAGCGTTGCTTGGATGTGTTTGCCGACTGCGGTGCTGCCTGTGAACGCGACCTTGTCGACGTCGTGGTGTTCGACCAGTGCCGCGCCGGTCTCACCAGCGCCGGTAACGATGTTGACGACACCCGGTGGCAGTCCGGCTTGTTCGAAGACCTCGGCCAGGCGCAGCGCCGTGAGCGGTGTCGTCTCAGCCGGTTTCAGCACGCACGTGTTGCCGCAGGCGAGCGCGGGCGCGAGCTTCCATGCCGCCATGAGCAGCGGGAAGTTCCACGGGATGATCTGCGCGCACACGCCGACCGGCTCGGGCTTGCGTCCGCCGGGGAGCGCAAACTCCAGCTTGTCGCTCCAGCCGGCGTAGTAGAAGAAGTGTTGCGCCGCCAGCACGACGTCGACATCGCGGCTCTCACGGATCGGTTTGCCATTGTCGAGTGTCTCGAGCACGGCGAACTCGCGGCTCCGTTCCTGCAGGATGCGCGAGACGGCGAACAGGATGCGAGCGCGGTGCGTGGGCTTGGTCGCGCGCCAGCCGGGGAGCGCCTTGCGGGCCGCCTGCACGGCCTTGTCGACATCGCGCTCTCGGGCGAGCGCAATCTCGGCCAGCGGTTCTTCGGTCGACGGGTCGAGCGTCGTGAAGCGCTTGCCGCCCGTCGGGCGCAACCACTCGCCGCCGATCCACAGATCGTAGCGCGGTGCTAGGTTTGCGAGGGACGCGTCTTCGAGGCTGGGTGCGTAGTCCCAACTCTCGGGCGGGGCGGCGAACGGATGGGCCGGCCGGCGCGGCGTCGCTTCGCGGCTCAGGATCTCGATCTCTTTGCTCGTCATCGTTCTTCCCTTTCAGTCGCGCGTCAATCGACGATCACGTCGTCGATCCCGAGGTAGCGCCCGGACTTCTGCTTCTTCCATTGTCGCACCAGGTCGCTCAGCAGCGAGCTCGCGCCAAAGCGAAACAGTCGGTTGCTCATCCAGGCCAGGCCGACGGTCTCGTGCACGAGCACGAGATAGTGCAACGCCTGCTTGGCCGTACGAATGCCGCCGGCGACCTTGACGCCCACCTTGCGGCCGGACTCGCGTTCGTAGTCGCGCACGACGTTGAGCATGCAGAGCGCAGTGGGCGGCGTTGCATTGATCGCGACCTTCCCGGTGCTGGTCTTCACGAAGTCGGCGCCGGCCTCGCATGCGATCCAGGCGGCCTTGGCGATCTGGTCGAAGGTCCCGAGCTCGCCGGTCTCGAGGATGACCTTGAGGTGGGCGCGACCGCAATGCTCCTTGAGTGTGACGATCTCGTCGCGCACGCGAGTCCAGTCGCCGGCCAGCAGCGCGCCGCGGGCGATGACGATGTCGATCTCGTCGGCTCCGTCCTCGGCAGCGGCACGCGTGTCCTCGATCTTGGCCGAGAGCGGCACCTGACCAGCCGGGAATCCCGAGGCCACCGCGCAGACCGCAACCGGTTGGTTCTGCAACTCGCGGCGTGCGACCGGGACGAGCCGCGGGTAGACGCAGACTGCGGCGACCGGCGGCAGCGGCGAGCCCGGGTCTGGTTCTATGGCGCGGCGGCACAGCCGTCGGACCCGCCCGGGCGTGTCGGCTCCCTCGAGTGTCGTCAAATCGACCATGGAGAGCGCTTGCTCAAGGCCACGCAACTTGGTTTCCCGCTTGAGGGAACGCTTGGCGAGTTCGCCGGCACGCGCCTCGAGCCCGACCTTGTCGACGCACTGGCTGGGACGGAGATGGGCCGGCTTCGGCGGAGGGGAGGTCGGGGACATGGGCGACATCATCGCACATCGAAGATTTTGACTGAAGCCGCCGAGCGAGCGTTCTCGATGAAGAACCCATACGCCCGCGCCCCCCTCGCCGGGCTCCAATCGGACTCAGGAGCATTCCCAGGATGGATCGCAGTCTCACTCTCTGCGCCGCAGTGCTCGTCGCGGCGGCTTCGACCTTGGCCGCGCAGGCCGAGAAAACCGAGAAGCCCGGCCGCCGACGGGCCAAGCCGGCGAACCCACCCATTCGGCTCGTCCAGATCGCCGATCTGCATGGTGGCGAGCGGGCGTTCGCTCGCGGGCTTCACGTGCTATTCGATCGGGTCAACGCCGCGGGAGGCGTCGCGGGTCGCAAGATCGAGCTCCACTCGATCGACGATCACGGCGAAGCCAAGGAAGCGCGGGCCGCGCTATCGGAAGTTCTGTCGCGCCCGCAGACCAAGCTCGGCATGTTCATTGGCCTCGGTGCCGCGGCGACCGACGCCAAGTCGATCGCGCTCATCCAGGGCAAGGGCATTCCGGTGTTCGCGGCGCATACAAGCCGCGTCGACGTGCGCAACCGGGCGTATGCCGGCGTGTATTTTCTCACCGCGAACCTCGACGTCGAGTTGCAACTCCTCGTCAAGCGGATGCAGTCCAACAAGATCACGAAGGTCGCCGGACTGTTTCCGCAGAACGACAGTGGTCTCGCCGCCGAGCAGGCGCTCAAGCGCATCGCGAAGGCGGCCAAGCTCACGGTCGGGCAGTCGGGCTTCTATGAGGCCGGGACTAAGGATGTTCGCGAAGCAGTAGACGCAATCGCTGGAGATGTCCCGGGGGCGATCGTGCTGTTCGCGGATACCGCGGCGGCCGCGCGGGCGGCTCGGCTCATCCGCAGCGACAAGGACTTGAAGAAGACGCCGATCTTCGGCACGTCGCTCCAAGATCCGCAGGCGTTTGTGCGCACGTTGGGGTCGACGGCCGACGACATCGTCCTGACCTGCCGCGTGCCCTGGCCGTGGAAGTCGTGGCTGCCGGCGGCGGAAGCGTTCACGAAGGACATGACGGCTGCCCAAGCCGAAGCCGACATGGGATTCGCGGCATTCGAGGGCTGGCTGGCTGGCCGCGTCTTTTGCGACGTCATCGAGTACCGCATTGGCGATGCTCCGGTGCGTGCCGAGTTCGTGCGTGGGCTGCGTGCCCTCGAAAAGCACAGCGTCGACGGGCTTCCGGTCACCTTCAGCCGCAAGGACCAGGACGGCATCGACTTCGCCTTCGAAGTGCGCTGCATCGCCGGCAAGCTCGAGGAGATCTTTCCGTCGCACATGCTCCAGGTCTCGACGCCGGGCAAGTAGCGCGGCCCGCGAAAGCAGCCCGGCGAGCGCGCAGGACCGAAGGCCGCGCTCACAACCTCTCGGGTTCGTCCACTGTGCGCGCGCTGCGCACGTCCCCGGTGTTGCGGGTCGATGCCGGCTCGAAGAGCAGCACGTGGACCTCGTGCTCGGCCACGGGGCGATGCTCGATGCCGCGAGGCACGATCAGGAACTCCCCTTCGCCGACGTCGATGTGTCGATCGCGGAGTTCCATCCGGAACGCTCCGCGCACGACCAAGAACAGCTCATCTTCGTTGGTATGCGTGTGCCAATCGAACTTGCCTTGGAACTTCGCCAGCTTGACCTGTTGTCCGTTGAGTTCGCCGACGATGCGAGGGGCCCAGTGGTCCGAGAACAGCGTGAGTTTCCTGGCGATGTTGACCGCTTCCATCGGATTTTCTTTTCTCCGTGACAGGGACGTGGAGTTTTCGCTCCTCTGGCGAAAGAGGCCGGGCTTTCGGCCGCGTTTTCGGCCGCGCTTCTAGCCTCTTTCGAGGTTCAGCGCCACCTTCGCCAGGCCTCGGTAGACGAGGTTGCGCGTTGCGCCCTCGCTCTTTCCTAGTTGCGCGGCGATCTCCGAATACGGGAGGCCGACGACGCGTTGCAAGAGGATCGCTGTGCGCTGTTCCTCGGGCAGCGCCTGCAGCGCGTCTTCGAGTCGGTGCAGCTCTTCCTTGCCGATGGCGTCGCGGCTTGGCGTCAGGAGGCCCGGCACGGCGTCGTCGATGGCGCTCTGGGTTGCCGCGTCGACCTCTCGTTCGGCGTCGCGCTTGGCCGCGTGATAGAACCGACCGCGGTCAGCGATCTTGTGGGCCGCGTGCTGGAACAACCACGCACGGAAACTTGCTTCGTCCCTATACTCGAAGGAGGGGAGTTCCTCCAGGACCTCCCGGCAGACCGATTGGACCAGATCCGAAACCGATTCCTTTGCTTCGATCAGGGCGCCGGTGCGCAGCCGGACATACGCCCGGAGCCGAGGGAGGTGACGTTCGAGCAGGGTCTCGACCGCAAGTGTGTCGCCACCTATAGCGCTTTGGACAAGGCTTTGCGTGTCGGTTTCCATTGGCGAGTCGCACCATGGTAGATCCAAAGAAGACCGTCGACCAGCTCCTCGCCGAGTGCATCGCCGTGGCAGAGAGAGGCGACAAGGTCGAGCTGGCCGGCCTACTGCGTGCGCATGCGGCCGACGAGCAACGGATCCGTCGGGCGCTGGCCGCGCTCGATGCGGTCGGTTTCCTGCAGTTTTCCAGCGAGGATTGCCTCGTCTTGCCGGAGAGCTTTGGTGACTTTGTCCGCGGCGAGCAGCTTGGCGCAGGCGGCATGGGCATCGTGTTTCGTGCGCGTCAAGACAGTTTGCGTCGCGAGGTCGCGCTCAAGGTGATTCGGCCCGAGCTGCTGCACTCCCGCTCGGCTCGCGAGCGATTTCAACGCGAGGTCGAGACCGTCGCGGCTCTGCATCACGCGAGCATCATTCCGATTTACGGCACGGGCGAGACCGAAGGCCTCCCGTGGTTCGCGATGGAGTTGATCGAGGGGGAGACGCTCGCCGAAGCCCTAGCCCGTTGCTCTGGGACGCGACCCGACAAGCTCGATGCTGCAGAACTCCGTCGGACGACCGCGGGGCGGGCGGATCAGGCGATCGGCTCTCGTGGCCCAGAGCGGCGACGCTCCTGGGCCGATGCCTGCATCGAGCTTCTCCTCGAGGTCTGCGCTGGCGTCGAGCACGCCCACGAACGCGGGATTGTGCACCGCGACATCAAGCCCTCGAACATCATGCTCGCTGATGATGGGCGGGTCCAACTGTTCGACTTCGGCCTGACGCTGCTCCAGGATTCGGCACGGCTCACAGGGCCGGGCGGTTTGCTCGGTTCGCCGGCGTACATGGCGCCGGAGCAGATCCGACTGCAGCGCCTCGACGCGCGCACGGACGTGTATTCTCTCGGTGTCACGCTTTACGAAATGCTGACCCTACGGCTGCCGTTTCTCGGCGATGGTACCCGCGAGCTCGAGGCCCGTATTCTGCGCGGCGATGCCGTTCCGCCGCGGCACCGCAATCAAGCCCTGACCTGGGACATCGAGACCGTGTGCATGGTCGCCATGGACTGCGATCCAAGCCAGCGCTACGCCAGCGTGCACGAGTTTGCCCTGGACCTGCGTCGCCTGCTGGCGCGCGAATCGATTCGTGCGCGTCGCCCCGGCCGCGTCCTGCGCATCCGACGCTGGATCCAGCGCAACCCGACATGGTCGGTCGCCATCGGCTTGAGCGCGCTGCTCTTGGTGGGTACGCCGACCGCGCTCTGGCTGCAGCAGCGTCAGGCGAACACCCGCATCCGCCAGCAAGAGCAGCTGGCGCATCGCAACTGGCGCATCGCCAGGGTGGCCATGGATCGGCTGCTGGAGAACCTCGGTGGGACGGAGTTCAGCGAGCTGCCTGGTCTCGATCAAGTGGGTCAACGCTTGATCGAGGCAGCGGTGCGGACCTACGCCGAACTGCTCGAGGAATCGGGGGCATCACCGGAGATGGCCGGTGAGCAGGGTCGGTCACGACACATCCTCGGTGTCGTGGATCTCAAGCTCGGCGACTACGAGGGCGCCGAGCGCGAGTTTGCGCGCGCGCGGTCGTTACTCGAGCGCGCCTCGGTCGTCGCCGGTCGCCGCGGATCGTCTTACCGGGTCCAAGCCGCTTCCGTTGCCAACAGCTTCGCGGACCTGTATTGGGTGCGCGGCCGCCTCGATGAGGCCATCGCCGAACTGGATCGCGGCCGTTCCGCGCTCGAAGCGATGCGCCCTGCTCGATCCGGGGGCGCGCCCGCGATCTCGTGGCTCTTGG
>CAYSWE010000191.1:0-8293 GCA_964434515.1 uncultured Phycisphaerales bacterium
CGAAGCGCGGCTGGCTGGCTGGTGCACTGGTTGGCGAACAAGCGGGCGCACCAGGTTTTTCTCGCCGCGGCGGCTAGGTGCATCGAGGAGCGCCCGTTGATCGCGCGCGATGTGCACTATCAGCTCCTGCGCACACCGGGGCTCTCGGGAGATCCCCGCACGCTGGTCTCCGGCGCGCTGGGCGCGATGCTGCGCGCCCGGCCCCTGACGATCGGCGTGGATCTTGCCGAGCGCTGGGACCCGCTGCTCACGGTTGGTGCTCGAACCAGGTAAGCTGCCAATTGTCCGACCGAGCGCTTGAGTCTCGATCCTCGCTCGGACGACACCGACAGGGGAGGGCTCGCGCTTTCCACTCCACGTATGACGGACTCCACACCGAACCAGTCAGGAATGCAGCTCGACGAGTCGACGCTGGTCATCGTCGACCGTGTGGTCAACCCGTACCTCGTGTCCTTCCACGAGCCCACAGGCTTTCGCGCGGAACAGATCCGCGGATTGCGCAACAAGCTCGTGGTCATGAATCCGGACGGGGCACCGCGCACGCTCGTGATCACGTCGGCGATCCAGGGCGAGGGCAAGTCGGCCACGACGCTCAATTTGGCAATCGCGATGGCGGAACTCGAGGACCAGCACATCCTGGTGGTCGATTTCGACCTGCGGAAGCCGTCCGTCGAGGGCTTCCTCGGGCTCAATCGGCAGGCCGGGCTCTCGGAGTTGCTGATGTCGAGCATCCCGCTGGACGAGGCGATCCGGAAGACTGGGATTGCCAACTTCGACATCCTTGGTGCGGGGGGCCGGCCGCGCAATCCATCCGAGCTGCTCGCCTCGAGGCGAATCGAAGAACTGCTTGGTCAGCTCAAGGAGCGTTACAGCTATGTCCTCGTGGATACGCCACCGGTGCTGCCGATCACGGACGCCGGCATTCTCAGCGGCAAGTGTGACGGGACGCTGCTGGTGGTAGCCCTCGAGGCAGCGCCCCGCCGCTTGGTGAAGGAGGCGCTGAAGAATCTGGAGGACCTCGGCGCGAATGTGCTGGGCACCTTTGTGACGGGAATCCGCGGCAGCGATGCGGAATCCAAGCTGCGCTATCGCTACATCGAGGACGAGTGAGCACGTGGGCAAACTGACGCACAAGCTGCAAGAGGCTGTCAAGAAGCTCAGCTACAAGACGACCGTCGATCAGCTCAAGAAGAAGGGGATCCAAAAGGTCAACGTCGTCGGACTCGACCGGATCGTCGCCTTGATCGAGGCGGCGGTGCATCGCACGCTGCGCGCGCGGATGGCAGGCTTCGATGGCGTCCAGAAACGCGGCGAGATCGCCGACGCGACGCGCGAAGAGTTCCTCAAGCTGCTGCACTCCAACGAGTCGCTCGAACGCGCTCGCGACGAGGTCGAGGAGGAGAAGCACGAACTCGCCAGCGAGGTCACACGGCTTCGCACTGAGCTTCGGTCGGTGCAGTCGTCGCTGGACGATCGTGAGGCAACCCACGCACGCGAAGAACGACAGCGCGCCGCTGCGGTGGACGCGGCGCTCGACGAGGAGGTCCAGGCCATCCTGGCACAGCATGGTGTCGGCAACGATCCGAAGGCGGCTGCAGCGGTCGGGGCCATCATGGACGTCGTTCGAGCGCGGCTTGTCGAGGAGCGTCGGCTCGCCTCGGAGGCGCGTCGCAACGAGTACCAGAAAGAGATCGATCTTCTCAACCGGCGCCTGTCCAAGCTCAATGGCGCGCTCAGCAACACCGAGCGTGAGCTGCACCGCGTCATGCGAGCCAAGTCCAGCGACGACGGCATTGCCTCCATCTACAGCGAAGTCCAGGGCTTGAATGAGGGCGACGGACACTTCGCCCAAAAGAAGGAACTCATGGCCTCGATTTTCGAGGCCAATCGGGACCTGCAGCGCGAGGCGTAGCCAGGCCATACGGTTGCATGCGTGGGCCGAGGTGGGAGGATTCGTGCAGAAACAGTAATCTTATTCTTGCGCACCTCCTAAAGTGCGTACGAATGGGGCGTCGATGCCTCGAAGGGGGCTAGCCTCCGGTTTGCCGATGGGCTAGGCCAAGGGTGGGAGCAATCGCATGGAAAGAACGGAGACCAAGAACGTGGCGGACGAATCGATGGCGGGATCACCGGCGAGTGGATCGGCGGAATCCGGGGCCGACTCGACCCGTGTGCACGCGGCGACTGGCGCGAATCCTGGAGGCAGTGCTGCTCCTGGAGGCAGTGCTGCTCCTGGAGGCAGTGCTGCCGGTCCGGATACCGGAGACAAGGACCACGGCGTGCTTTACGTCGGAGTCGACCTGGGGACCTCCCGGACGTCGGTCAGCGCCAGTAACGGCGTGCGTGAGACCGTGGCATCCGTGGTGGGGTATCCCAAGGATGTGGTGAGTCGCAAGCTGCTCAAGAAGTCCGTGCTGATCGGCCAAGAGGCGCTCGACCAGCGACTCTCGCTCAATATGTTCAAGCCGCTCGAACATGGCGTCCTCAAGGACGACGCGGGCGGCGAGCGCAACGCGGAGGCCGCCAAAGACCTCCTCCGTGCCGCGATTCAAATGGTGCGCGCTCGCAAGGACGAACTGGTGTACGCCGTGATCGGCGCGCCGGCGCAGGCGAGCATCCACAACAAGAAGGCGATTATCGAGGCTGCCCGCGAGTCGGTCGATTCGGTGATGCTTTGTTCCGAGCCGTTCGCCGTGGCCTACGGGCTCGACATGCTGTCCGACGTCCTCGTCATCGACATTGGTGCCGGCACGACGGACCTCTGTCGCATGCATGGGACGATGCCCGAGGATTCGGACCAAATCACCCTGACTTACGCGGGTGACTTCCTGGATCGTGAGCTGTTCCAAAGTCTCGAAACGGCCTGCAAGGGCGCGCAGTTCACGATCGGTATGATCAAGACGATCAAGGAGAAGTATGCCTTCGTTTCCGGGGCATCCGATCCCGTGATCGTCGAGTTTCCGGTCGCAGGCAAGCCGCAGCCGTTCGACATCACCAAGGAAATCCTCGAGACTTGTCGCAAGATCGTGCCGCCGCTCGTGGACGCACTCGGCAAGCTGGTCGCGAGCTTCGATCCCGAGTTCCAGCACAAGCTCCGCAACCGCGTCCTTCTCGCTGGCGGCGGTTCGCAGATTCGTGGGCTGGATCGCGCCATCGAGGATCAGATGAACGAGACCCTCGGTGGGGGGCGCGTGACCCGCATCGAAGAGCCGATCTACGGCGGGGCCAACGGCGCGTTGAAGATCGCGCACGACATGCCCGAGGAATACTGGGAACAGCTGAAGTAGAGTTCCTTCAGCGAGTTGTGGTCTCGGTCGGGGCCGTACCGGCTGCCATGGAGCCGGCGACCACGAACCAGCGGTTGCGGTCGGCACCCGTGTACGTGTCCCCCTCGCGCTGGGATCCGGCGCGGATGAGTCCTGCCCCTGGTAGCGGCATGGACTCGAGTCCAACGTAGCGCAGGACGCGGTTGCGACTCTGCTGGAGGCCGCGGCTGCGCGTGAACCGGTAGGCCGCAAAGCCGTCCACGTCGTAGCGATTTGGCCAGGCGTAAAAGATGATGTCGGTCCGACCGACGGCCGGGTCATAGATCGGCTTGGCGGCGAAGAGGTAGCCGTGCCGCCGCCACACGGGCATGCTGGTGGCGTTGGGGTGGGAGACCGTGGCGAGGGCTCGCATATCCGCCGGCAGCACCTCCAAGAAGCGTCGCAACGCCGCCCGGAGTTTGGTCGCCCGCACGCTGCTGGCGATCTCGCGGACGCGCGCCCGCGCGTGATTCTCGGCGACCGTGATTCCTGGGCTGTCGCTTCCACTCGTGGTTACCGACAGTTCGAACGCTCGCCCTTCGGAGTCCACCCGGAAAGCCAGGTTGCCGGTGAGCCCTGGCTTTTGCGGACGAGCCGTGACGAGAGGGGTATGCGCGAACTCTGCCGCGGAGCCGACCAGCGGGAGATCATAGTAATAGGAGTCGTCCTCCCAGGCGGGGCGGTCGCGGCGCGACACGTCCCCGATACTGAATCCTCGGAACGGGCGTACGCCGGGGATGCGGCGGACCTCGTGCTCGAGCAGGTCGATGCAGGAGGTCCATTGTGTCGAGCCGGCCAGGTCGCCAAGGGTCTGTAGCGTTTGACGCGCGTAAAGCTCGTGTCTGGCGAGGCGCCGACCACGCAGGTGGGGTTCGATCGAAACCCACGCGAGCGCCGACATCGCGATCACGACGATCAAGTCTCCGAGGCCTGGGACATGGCGGCTATGCACAGGGTCAGTCTATGCTGCTCAGGGTGTTCGCGTCGTCGGAAAAGCAGAGTTCGGAGAAACCGAGCTCGAAGCAGCGTCTCGCGCCCGCGATCATGGCGCGGATGTTTGCGCTGCCGCCGGCGTGCCTTCGGGTCCTCGAGGCGCTGCGGGCTTGTGGGCACGGTGCGTGGGTCTGCGGGGGGACGGCGCGCGACCTGCTCGATGGGAGGCTCCCGTGCGATCTGGACCTTTGCACGACGGCAGTGCCGGACGCGATCCAGGCTGCGTGTCCGCCCACGTGGTTTGCTAAGGCGCAGCCGGGTCAGGCGCTTGGTTCGCTTGTCCTCGAGGTCGAGGGAACTGCGATCGAACTCACGACGCTGCGGACCGAGTCTCGCTATGCCGACGGCCGTCAGCCGGACGCGGTGCGGTTTACCGCGAGCGTGTGTCGCGATGCAGTCAGGCGGGATTTCACGGTCAACGCGCTCTACATCGATCCACTCGAGCGGACGCTCGAGGATCCGACTGGAGGCTTGGCGGATCTCGCGACGCGCCGCTTGCGCTGCATCGGGGATCCTTGGGCCAGGCTGACCGAGGATCGGCTGCGTGTGCTGCGTGGGATTCGCCAGGCCGCCGAACTGGATCTGGTTCCCGATGACGCTACTTGGCGAGCGATCGGCGACGCTAGCCCGCTGGTCAGCACCCTGTCCGCGGCGCGAATCCGCGGTGAGTTGGAGCGCCTTCTCCAGGCGCGTGGGCGTGCCCGCGGACTCATGCTCTTGGTGCGCAGCGGTGTTGCGGCGGCGGTCCTTCCTGGGCTCGCGGAGCTTGCTGTGGTTCCACAGCCTCCCGAGTTCCATCCTGAGGGAGATGTGCTGCGTCATACTGCGCTGGTTCTGGCCTTCTTACGAGAGCCTGTCGATGCGCGACTCGCGTGGGCGGCGTTGTTCCACGATTTCGGCAAGCGCGATTGCCTCGCCGTCGACGATGGTAAGGTGCGCTTCCCCGGACATGATCGGGTCAGCGCCGAGCGGGCGCGCGCCTGGTTCGCGGGGACCGGTGCGCCGGGCGACTTCGTGGACCAGGTCGTAGCGATCATCGATCAGCACATTCGCATCGCGTCCGTGTCTGAGTTCCGGCCGGCCAAGCGCAATCGGTTCCTTAGTGATCCGTTGCTGCCGTTGCACCTCGAGTTCCACCGGGCCGATTGCTTGGCCTGCCACGCGAAGCTACGGATTTACGAGGAACTGCGCCAGGCGGCTCGCTCCCTGCCGCCCGACCTTCCGGAGCCGCTGGTGCGAGGCCGGGACCTCCTAGATCTGGGAATCGAGCCTGGGCCGGGTATGGGGCGGATCCTCGCCGCCATCGAAGAAGCCCGCTTCGCTGGCGAGCTAGAGACCCGCGAACAGGCGCTGGCGTTAGCCCGGGCACTCGTTTCGCGCTGACCTTGTCCGTCGCCGTTGTCGCGACACCAAGGGGCCGTCGTCTCGTATGCCGTTTTTTTGTGCAAGGCTGAAATTCCAGATCCCGTGCCTGGGCTCCGATGAGTGCGTCGAGCGACACCAGAGCAGGGGGGTCCGCGTGAATCGAGGCGGCTACGGAAACGACGACAAGGCATTCGAGGCATTCCGACGCGACAAGGCGGTGCGCAGAAGGCAGCATCTTGCCGCGACCGGAAAGTCGGTGGCACCAGCCCGGTGCGCGACCGATGCCATGCGTGCCATCGAAGAGGGCGAGCAGCGCGAAGCCCGGGAACTCCAACTGCGCCGGGAGATGTTCGAGTTCGTTCGCGACACGACGAAGCTCGCGGCGGGTGTTCTCGGGCAAGTCCACGAGCAGCAAGCCCGCTCGCGTGATTCCCAGGTCTCCGGCGAGATGCGGGACTTCTTCAAGACCGCAAAGAGCGAGGCCGAGGACCTCGTGAACGCCGTCAAGTCGAACTATGACGGCGACGCAAGCGAGCAGGAACTCGAGCCGAGCATGACCGAGTTGGGGATCGCTGGCCTCGACCGATTTCGCGCCGAGGGGGTCGAGGAGGTGGCCCAGATGCACCTCGGGCAAGATCCGATGCAGGCTGCGGGAGCGGTCAAGGACGCGGTTCCGATCGAGGCTCCGGTCGAGATCTTCGACCCGTCCATGGTGTTTGCCGAGGGGGACCTCACGGACCAACCGACAGCGGAAGTCGATGGCGCGGACGACGGCGCGGACGACGGCGACGAGATGGCGCTGGACGTGGTCGAGCCCGTCACCGAGTCGAGCATGACTCTGACTGCGGTCTCACTCGTCGATCCGCTGGAGATCGATGGGGACCTCGATGACGAACTTGGCCGCCTCGATCTCGAGCTCGAGCAGGAGGCCTCCGAGCCCCACGTGCCCGAGCGCTTCGCCGCGCTGATTCGCGATCCGGGACTCCGCCGCAAGGCGCTCGCGGCACTCGCGAAGGCCGGGCTGCTGTCGCGCGACGATGCGCGGGCGATCTACATCGAGGCGCGTGACTTGTTCGGGCGCTGATCGCCCTGTCGGATCGACCGGACCGATCTCTGGCTGTGCGCGATGCGGTGTGCCCCGATCCAACCGGCCGTAAACATCGCGATCGACAGGTGCTGCGATGGCGTCAGGCCCCAGTATCGCGCCTCCCCGACCCTTAGGAAATCGAGCGAGAACCTTAGGATCGCGTAGCCGACGAGCCACAACGGCAAGAACAGCTCGATCGGCACACGCCGGCGCCTCTGAAGCAGGAACGTCGCCCCCAGAAAAGCGAGCAGGATGGCTTCGTAGAGTCCGAGGTCGTGCCTGCGTGTCCCGTCCGGAAACAAGACGGCCAAGAAGAAGTTCGATTCGGTTCCGGGGTGATCCTGGGCCAAGAAACAGCCAATGCGCCCGACACACTGCGCCCAAGGAAGAACAAAGAAGATGCAGCCAAAGAATCGTGCCCTGGGCACCGTTTTGAGACGCGTGACGTACCAGTAGAGATACGCGACGACTCCAGCGACCGTGCCGAGTATGCCGTGTCCCTCCCTCCAGAACTCAAGCAGCAGCTCCGGCGATTCGAACAGCGCGCTCGGATCGTAGACTGCGTAGTGCCAGATCCGACCCGACACAATGCCGACGCAGCCGGCAACGAACAAAGGGTCGGACACGTGCCGCGGCTCGATCCCTTCGCGTTTCGCGCACCGTTTCGATGCCTCGACCAGGAGGACAACGGCCAAGAGGACAAAGATGCCATAGCGGTTCCCCACGCGCCCTCCTCACACCACTAGCTGTCTTGTCGAGGATTTCCGGCGCGCTTCCAGTCCATGAGACGGGCCGTGGTGCCGTCAGCGCGGCACGCGGTTTGGGCTATCGAATGGTGAATGACGACCCGAAGATTTCGTTCATTCCTGGAGCGTGACCGAGATAGCTCTTCGTGGTCTTTCCCCACGCGGTGAGCGTGACGGTGGTACCGCGAGGAAGCCGGGATGCGTCTACGAACGCGACGATCCGGTTGCCCAGCTTGAAGAATGGGATCTTCGCCAGCTTGTCATTGATCTGAAGCTCGACTTTCTGTGGGGTGACAGCTTCGACGAAGCCGGAAAGGCCGGCGCGATCCGACTTGGACAGCATTTCGAGCCCGATCAGAAACAGGCCCTTTCCGGTCCGTCGCAGATCTGTGACCGACCCCGTCAATGCGTAGGAGTGGAAGCAAACGTCGTAGGTGTCCAGCTCCACGAAGGGGGCGAGTGTCTTGGCATGGGATGCCTGCTTGGTCGCCGAGGCCTGAGGGGGCTGCCGGACGAAGAGTCCACAAGCCGCCGTCCCGAGTATCGTTGCAAGGATCTGTAGTTTCATGATTCGGCCTCCGTGTTTTCTAGCGGGTTTGGTTGAAGTGAACGCCGACGAACTAGCGCCGGCCTGTTTGTCCGTGGAACTCCATTTTGTGATCGGAGCCTGGCTGGTCTGTGGTGATCTGGATCGACCAATGATCCGCGATCAGGCCACTCGTGGAACTCGAGTTCGTTAGCGAGGAAATGCAAAGAGACTCCTGCGGAGGGTCCATCCTATCTCCTCCACGAGAGTT
>CAYSWE010000192.1:0-8219 GCA_964434515.1 uncultured Phycisphaerales bacterium
CGGGACGTCCCGCTGGCGGGCGGCCGGCGGGACCCGCACCAGCTTGCCGTCGCGACCGCGTGTCGGGAAACATGCCCGCATCTTTCCTGCTCGTTCGTTGGACGGATTCCGCGGACTCGTGCACTCGGAGAGACATCCACATCTATCCTCAAGGTGCATCCGCCATGACCCAATGCTCTCCGTTCGTGTTCATCCTATGCTTCGCTGCCTCCGCGGCGGCCCAACCCAGGCTCATCAAAGACATCAACGTGACTGGCCATAGCACACCGCACGACTTTGTCGCGTTCCGGGGCAAGGTCTACTTTTCCGCGACCGATGCGACACACGGCACCGAGTTGTGGTGCAGCGACGGCACGAGTGCGGGAACTCGGCTGGTTCGTGATCTGGTGCCGGGCCGTGGCTCGAGTACACCGGGTTCGCTGCGAGTCGTCGGCGATCGTGTGCTCTTCGTCGCGAAGACGGGCACCGGGAGTTCGCCGTGGGCGATCTGGAGCTTCGATGGCACCGTCGCGGGCATGCGCAGCACCGGCGGGCTCGGCCGAGCGGTGGCGCTCTCGCCAGCGATCGGCAAGCGCTGTTACTACGACCGCGGTTTGGGCAGCGCGCGTGCGGTCTACTGGGTCGATAACCGACTCGGTGGCGGCAAGGCCTTTGCCGGCACCTACACGCGCGTCAGTCACGCGGCCGAGCTACCGGGCAAACCCGGCAACTTCGTGTTCTGGAAATCATCGTTCTTCAGCCTGTCCCTAATGTCGAGCGACGGCAGCGCCGCGGGTCCGCGAACGGTCAGGGTGTTCGTCGGGGCTGGCAGTCCGGACCTGCTGTCGCTCGGCGGCAAGCTTCTATTGGTTACAGGTGGCGGACTATGGGAGACGGACGGCAGCCCTGCCGGGACCAAACGGATCTCGACCAAGCTGACGTCACAGTACTTGACACGACGTGCGGATAAGCTGATCGGCCTCGCGCAGGGCAAGATCCTGGAGACCGATGGTACCGCCCGTGGCACTCGGCTCGTCGCAACGGTCCCTACAAACAAGATGCTTGCTCCGCTCGGCGGTGAGGGTCGTTTCGCCTACCTGGCCGACCGGCGCAACGGCGGCATCTGGGAGACCGACGGCACCGCCACGGGGACGCGACGCTTTTCAACGCTGCTCGTGGTAGGTAGCGCCGGTGCGCGCGTTGGTGGCACACTGCTGTTCGCCGCGGTGGATCCTGGCGGCAAGGGCGTCGAGTTGTTCGGCTACACGATGGGGGCCAACGCCTGGCCGGTTGGCAGCGGTTGTGGCACGCGCGCACGTGTGCCTACGCAGTCCGCAGCTCCGCCGTTCCTCGGCAAGTTGCAGCCCGTCACGTTCAAAAACATCAAGACCGGCAGCGGCGCCGTGCTGGCCATCGGTTCGCCGTTGGCCGTCGGCGTCGAAGTCAGCCGTGGCTGCAAGGGGTGGGTCGATCCCCGTAAGCCGTTCATCTTGACCGCATGGCTCCAAGCCACCGGAACGACGCATGTTGCGCAGGTTCCGATCCCGAACGAGACCGCTCTGAAGGGACTGTTTCTCGCGATGCAGGCATTCGTGCTACCGACCGACGCGCCGGTCGGTTTCGATGTAACGAACGCCGTCTTCGAGGTCCTGGGGAACTGAGATACGGCGGTTCCTCGCCTACGCCCGTACGACCTTCGCCGAGCCAGAACCTCGGGCAGCACGGCGTTGCCCCGCGTGCAAGGTGCGGGCACGATGAGCGAATGGATCGCTACACCTATGAGACCCTGCGCTGGCTCGAACTGCACTTCGATCCTGAACAGCGTGCGGCCCTGCGGCAAGCCTACGTGCCCTACCAGCCAATCGATGGCATCAGCGAGAATGCCTGGACTCCGCAGACGTTCTTGATGGCGAGCCGCTGGGCTCGGCTGCTGTATCACCTGCGCCACATGAACGCCGGGAGCTTTCTGGACATCGGTGGCGCGGAGGGGTTCATCGCCGACCTGGTGCGGCGCCGACTTGGCATCCCATCCGTGTCGCTCGATCTCTCGACGAAGGCCGGGCAGCGAGCCCGCGAGTTTTTGGGGGTCCCCGCGCTTGGCGGGGAATCGCACCAGCTGCCATTCCATGATGGTGCCTTCGACGTCATCTACATGGGTGAGGTGATCGAGCACCTCGCCCATCCGGTGCGGAGTCTCCTCGAAGCGCAGCGCGTCGCGAAGCGGGCGGTGATCATCACCAGTGAGGCATTCGTACGCAGCGAGGAGGACCGGGCACGCGAGATCGCCGAGCGCGACGAGGGCGCGTTCGAGCCGCACATGGACCGGACGTTCTTGCATCCGGACGACTTTCGCGTTGCGTTCGCGGGCTGGCATCTCCTGATCACGAACCAGTGTGCATCCCTGCCGAACCCGATGCCTCAGAACGCGCGTGACTTACAGCGTGCGTTCGAGCCGCGTCTCACGAAACATGATCTTGAGGAGCCGGCGCACGCGATCTTCGTGCTCGCCGACCGAGCCGAGCCAAACGAAGCGCCCGGGCCGGAGATCGCAAACGACATCGAGTTCTGCCTCGAGCGAGTCCGACCTCGCACCCAGCCCCGGCACCGGTTCCCAGTGGATGCACCCGTGCCCAGCGAGCTGACGGAACGGATGTGCTGCCCGGTGACACACGAGCCGCTCAAGCGCGCGGAGAACAGCCTGGTTGCGCACCCCTCCGGGCGCCGCTACGACGCTCGTTTCGGTGTGCCCTCGATGGTCACCCCTCTCGGCGAGGGCTTCGCCCAGCCACTGGAAGCACTCCTCGCTGCGCGCGCGGCCGATCCGAAAGCAGCGGATTCGCTGCTGGAGTTGGACCGGCGACTCTCCTACGAGATGCCGCCGTCGGTCAAGAGCGACGTGCTGTTGGCCAACGGGCCCGCCGGCTGGCGCCCAGGTCCAGGCGTCCAGATCGAAGCGCGCGACGGCGGGGGCGTCACCATCGAGACGAACCACCAAGACCCCTGTCTGTTCTCACCGCGGCTGGACCGCCGGCTGAGCGAGCTTCGCGGCGTGACCGTCGAGCTCTGTGCCTGGGCGGATGCCGACTACGAAGAGCTCCAGGTCTTCTTCTGGACCCTGAACCGGCCGCTCTGGTGCGAGGCAGCGTCCAACTCGATGCACTTTCAGACGGGTGGCGCGCTACACCGGATGTTCCTCGATCTCCCTCGGCATCTCTATCCCGACGACGACGAACTCCTGGCCATCCGCGTCGATCCCACCCACGGGCCGTCGCGGGTTGCCATCGTCCAGATCGTGCTCGAGAGCACGTAGCGGCGTGGCCGCTCACTTCGTCACGCTCGGCGGAGAAACCGTCGAGACACGACAGTCAGGGGATTCGTCGCAGGGGACTTCGAAGCGTGGCGAGTTCCCAAGGACTGCCCGGTCGGTGCAGCAATGCCGTCACAAAGGCGCGCGTGAGGATCGCCTTGTTTTCTGCGGGAATGTCGATGGTGGCTCTTCCATCCTTGTCGAGGCTGCCAATGAGCCGCTTCAGAGGTCCCGGACTATCGGGATCCATCGAGAGACTCCTCTGGACGAGTGGGTCTTTTGCACCGAAGGGTAGATAGATCCGCCCTGCCAGCACAGCGCCGGTCTCTACCAACTGCGTCGCAAGAATCACTCGATAGCGCCATCCTGCGTGCTCAGGGCTCGAGATCGTCAATCGATAGGCTGGCCGATCTCCCTGAATCAGTTCGACCTCAAGCGTCACAGGGGGCACGAGGCCTGGCGGGGGAATGAGGCGTAGGATCTGGAGGTTGCTTGGTTGGAGTGCCGAATCCAGCCGCATCGTGCCGAGATTCTCATCCACAGCGTTCCTGAGCCCGTCGAAACTCCGCTCGGAGACGAGTTTCGTTTTCCAGCCACGATGCTCGAGATCCCCAATGAAGGGGGTGAGACCAGGCTCGTTGTAATAGTAAGCGTGGCGAGCGTTACCGCAGGCGTTGGCCAGGACCTCCCGTGCGCGGGACCAGGAGACGTTCCAGAAGTCGACGCCGCCCTCGCTCGAGTCGTAGCGGACTCCCATGGTCGCGACTCGCCCTCGGCTGCGGTAGAGCATGTGGGCTGCCGACATGTTTCCGAGGAGGAGAGAACCAGGCTCGGCGAGCTTGATCGTCTCTTTCACGGCGACTTCGAGAAAGGGCGTTCTCGTGGCAATCGTATACAACCAGGGGCCGGCATGGATCAGGTTGGCGACGACGAGAACTGCGGTCATGGTTCGCGGTGCCCACCTTCCCAGGAGACGATCCCCGATCAGGGCCCAAGCCGTGGTTGCCAGCGACAGCAGCATCATGGCAGGTACGAGGTAACGGAACTCGAGCCAGGATCGATTCCGGGCAACCGCGAAGAAGTACGGCACTGTGAGAACGGCACAGATCCAGAACAGGGGTATGCGACTCGTGAAGACCCGCCGTACCGAAGGGCGGATCATCTGGATCAGAAAGAACGCGGCGCCGCAGATGCCACCCCAAAAGAGAACGGGACCCGTGCCGTTCTGAACGCGCTCGAGCCAAACTGTAGAGAGCCGCTCGAAGCTCGCCTTCATGCCGACGTTGTCCGAGCTGAACTCCAGATAGATGTTCCAAAACCTCGTCCAGCCATACTCGAGGATCAAATGGGAGAAGATCCCTACGACCGGGATCGCTCCACCGAGAAGCAGGGAAGCGCTCCTCGTGATCCTTGCGCGCCGTGACGGTGTAGCCACGAGAGCCCGTACCCAGAGATAGAGGAACAGAAGGCCGAAGAGTGCAGAGCTGACGCGGATCAGAATCGCATAGGTCGCGAGGAATCCCGTGAACCCCCACGCGAGGCATGTGGAGAATCTCGTTCTCCAAGAAAGATCCGGACCTTGCTCGTGCGCCTTGCATTCGTGCATCAGGAGTCGCGCGACCCAGGTGAGAACCAGAGCGTGGCCGAGGACGTCGGTCATTGCCTCCTGCGAATGCCACAGCCACCCAGGCACGGTCACGGTGGTCCAACCCGCAAACAGGGCCAGGGATCCCGATCTCTCCGGGAAGAGCAGCCGGAACATGCGCCACACTGTCCAACCAGCCAATCCCAGCGCGAGGAAGTTGAGAAGGCTGCAAACCCGCAAAGGCTCGGTCCACAGGCCTAGCCACTGGCCCAAGCCGAAGATCGGCGCGGCAATGAGGTATTGGCCGGGATGGTACCACTCGATCCTGGCCGGCGGGATCCGCCCCTCACGCCACGTTGCCTCGATCATTTGGCGATAGGCGATCGAATCGCCATTCCCGCTCCCATCTGCCCAGAACAGGACCCCGATCAGGATCGGGAAGAGGAAGATGGCGAGCCCACACACAGTCTCTGCCGACGGGCGCCGAGGGCGAAATCGATCGTGCATTGGCCGCTGCCTGCCAGGCCAACCGCTGCGATTACGGATAAATCCGATACAACATTCGCGGGAACGGGATGCACTCACGGATGTGTTCGGCGCCCGCGATCCACGCAACCAGGCGCTCGAGGCCGAGTCCGAATCCGCCGTGTGGGACGGACCCGAAGCGTCGCAGATCCACGTACCAGCGGAAGGCTTCCGCGGGCAGACGGTGCTTCTTGACCTGCTGCTCGAGCGTCGCGAGGTCCTCTTCGCGCTGCGACCCCCCGATGATCTCCCCGTAGCCGTCCGGTGCGATCATGTCGACGCACAGGGCGAGGTCCGCGTCCTCGGGATCCGCCTTCATGTAGAACGCTTTGATCTTGCGCGGATAGCGATGGATCAGCACCGGCCGGTCGAACTCCGCGCCGATCTTCGTCTCGTGCGGCGCACCAAAGTCCTCGCCGGGCTCGAAGGTCGGGTCACCCTCCAAGAGCTTCTCGGCATCGCGGTAGGAGATGCGCGGAAACGGTGTCTTGGTCGCGGGCTCGAGCTTGCTGAGATCACGCTCGAGCACCTCGAGATCGGCACGCCGTCGCTCGAGCACCCTGCCAACGATGTAGCTTACGAAGTCCTCAGCAAGCTTCATGACGTCGTCGAGGTCGTAGTAGGCAGCCTCCGGCTCAATCATCCAAAACTCGGTGAGATGCTTGCGGGTCTTGCTCTTCTCCGCGCGAAACACGGGACCGAAGACATAGACCTTGCCGAGCGCCATCGCGCTGGCCTCGGCATACAGCTGGCCGGATTGCGTCAAGAAGGCCTGCTCCCCAAAGTAGTCCACACCAAACAACGTCGTCGTGCCCTCGCACGCGTTCGGCGTGAACATCGGCGAGTCCATGCAATAGAAGTCGCGCTCATAGAAGAACTCGCGGATGGCATGGCACACTTCGTCACGGATGCGCATGGTCGCGGCCTGCTTGCGCGAGCGCAACCAGAGGTGCCGGTGCTCCATGAGGAAGGCCGGCCCATGCTCCTTCTTCGTGATCGGGTAGTCCTCGCTGGCCGAGACCTTCTCGACGTAGCTCGGCTGAAGCTCGACGCCGCCCGGCGCGCGCGCGTCCTCGACCGGCCTACCGATGAGTCGCACGCCGCACTCCTGCGTGAGCGTGCCGGCCGCCTCGAAGAACTCGTCGTCGACGGCGCCCTTGGCGACCACCGCCTGAACGATGCCGCTACCGTCGCGAATCTGCAGGAAGCGCAACTTGCCCTTGCTGCGTAGATTGTAGAGCCAACCCTGGACGAGAACGTCCTGATCGAGGTGCTCACGGAGGTGCTGAATCGACACGGCGGCGACGCCGCGGAAGGTCTGGAGGGTCATACGTTGGCTCGGAAAACTGGATCGACCTACGGGAAGCTGGTGTACGCCGGCTGTAAATCCAGCTCCGTCACGGCGCTCCCCACGATGACGAGATACCCCTTGTGGATGACGCCGTCTCGCTCCGCCTCGACGACGACGCGGACCGGTTCGCCCGCGCGCGGGTCTTCGACGTCGCCCACGACGGCGACCTTGCCATACCCCATGTTGTAGAGCTTCGCCTCGACCACGTCGAGGATACCGGCGCGCCGGGGAATCTCGCGGATGACGCTGGTGTCGGCCGCGGCCGCGGCACCGCCAGACGGGCCGCGCCGCCCGAGCCCCTCGCGCACGCCCTCCAGAACCTCGAGGATATCCCCGAGCTGGCTCTCGACTCGCTGGGTTCCAAGCGCTTGGAGGCTATCCACGAGGGCCTGCAGCCGCTCGTTGAGCCGCTGAATGCCGTCCTTTTCCTCGCGCAGATACGAGTCGTAGCGAATGAGACGCACGTAGACGATCGTCGCCAAGACGACGAGCGCGGTGAACGTGAGCGCGAACTGAAGACCGTTGGACAATGCAATCTACCCCGGCCCCAAGCATAGGGCCCGTGCCGCCCGCAGGGTAGACTCGCCCCGATGTCAGGAAAGCTTCGCGCCATCATCGCCCTGGGGCTGGCCGCGCTCCTCGCGCTCCTCGTCGTCGCCCGGCCAAGTCCCGAGCAGGTCTTCCACGTGCAGTCGAGGGATCTGCTGCAGACGATGCTCGGCGACCTTGAGGCCAAACTGCGCACCGAACTCTCGGCGGTAGGGGAGGTCCTGGAAAAGCGCGGCACGGCCTTCACCGATGGTTTGCCCACCGGACTGAACAAGGCGGAGCGCTACTGCTGGATCGCGCGTGGTGGCAGCCCGGTCCTGGTGTCGTTTCGCGCCGACGTCGGCTTCGAGGTGCCCAAGGCGCTCGCCGACAGCTGGACGCTGGCGGTCGAGGACTGGGCCAAGGCGTCCAAGATCATCCAGAAGACCAACACCGGGGACCCGATCACCCTCCGCTGGAAGCCAGCGGAATCGACGGCATCCCTGGCCTTCGGGCCGGTACGCCTGGCGAACCAGACGCGCGTTCGCGTCGAAGTCCCGCCGCAGCCAATCGCTACCGCGTGGAGCCTCGTTCCCGCATTCCTGACCATCATCCTTGCCATCCTGTTGGCGCGCACGGTTCCAGCGCTGCTGATCGGCATCCTCGCAGGCGCGCTCCTGATCACGCGGGCCCCGATGGCGGCGGCCACGCTGTTTGCGCAGGACTACCTCTGGACGCGCGTCCTCCAAGAACAGTTCAAGCTCAACATCCTCGGATTCGTCATCCTGCTCTGTGTCGCAATCGGCATCATGACCCGCGCCGGCGGCATCGAAGGCATGGTCGAGGTCATCAAGCGCCTGGCACGCACGGCGCGCTCGTGCCAGATCGTGACCTGGCTCATGGGCCTGGCGATCTTCTTCGACGACTACGCCAACACGCTCGTC
>CAYSWE010000193.1:0-8151 GCA_964434515.1 uncultured Phycisphaerales bacterium
GACTCGAAGTTGCCGCAAACGTCGACGTACAGCGACTCAAGCTCTCGATCGTTCTTGGCCTTGATGATCTTCTTGAGCTGCGCCTGTTGTGCCTCGGTCCCGAACACCTCGACAAACGGGACGCGGAAGGTGGGATACCGTCGCGATGCGAACTTCTTCAGGAGTTCGCGCCACTTCGTCGTGCGGTGCAGGATCAACCAATCGACGACCGACCACGACACGGCGAGGTCCAGGTCCGTGAGCTGGTTCAGATTCGCGCGCGTGATCTGATAGAAGCTCTTCACGCTCGTTCCCTTGCCGAACTGCCCGGTCGCCAGCTCATAGCACATCGCAATGCGGTCGGTGTCTTTGCCCTTGTCCACTGCGCCGATGTTCTTGTAGGCGGTCTTCGTGGTCCGCAAGACGTCGTTGACACCAAGGGCGTCGATGGACGCCCAAATTCCAACCCCCTCGCTGAACCACTGCATCAGGTTGCCCCGACCACGCCCCTGGCTCCCAGCACCCTCGCGAACACCGGTCCGAATGTTGATCTCCGCTCGAGGTGCAAGGCTGTTCCAAAAGAACCAGTTCACGCCGAGCGTGTTGGCCACGTTCGAGGAGATCGTGGCGTGCGACCTGGACATGAGCATCGGCAGGGAAGAGTCCGTAAAGGTGCCGACCTTTTCGCCCATCTTGAGGATCTCCTTGCCGTACTTCTTGGTGATCCGGGCGGGGAACCTCTGCGTGAGGAAACTGATGAGATCGGGATACGCGGCTTTTTCGACAAACCAGTAGTGCGGCATCTTGATCTGCGATACGCGGAACGGGTTGCGATCGGTCGTACCCCAGGTCACCCAGTTCATCCGCCGGTAGACGTACTCGGCGAGCTGAGCCAGCTCTTCGGCTGTCTTCTGCTTGACCTTCGCCAGGAGCGTCAGGTGCGGGGAGATGGCCGCGCTGTACTGGGCAGCATCCACACCGGCCGCATCCGCCCAGGCCTGAACCAGCTTGGCCGCCGCGGAGCGGTTTCCCATGAGCGTGCCAGCGATCGTGCCTCGGTCCGTGTCTTCGTTCGGCAAGGCCAGGTCGATCACCTTGGGTGCCGCACTCTTGACCTCCGCCACCCCCGAGTCCTTCTTGGCCTTCGCAGCAGCGAGTTCGCGGCGCGCCCGCTCGGCCATCGCCTTCGGCACCCACTGGTCGCCGACCTGGACGCGCCCGAGTTCGAGGTTTGCGTCGACGTTGTCAGGCTCGACTCGCAGGACCTTCCGATAGCACTGGCGCGCCTGAAACTTGAGCTTCTTGCTCTCGCACCATTCAGCCAGAGCCAAGAGAGCATCGACGTCGTTGAGATCGGTTGCCTTGAGCCGCTTGGCAAACTCGCGCTCGGCGGCCTTCGACTGTGGAGCCACCGGAAGCGGAGGAGGAGTCGCACCCAGCCTTGGGCTAGCGACCCAGACGCTGAGCAGGAGCACGGAATAGAGTCTCTTCACGGCAGCTTCCATCCTTTGGCGGGAACGGGAAGTGGGAACGGCGCTTCGGAATGGCCCCGCGCCTCTCACCGTCATCGGCATGGGTCGCGCGGGCCTGGCTCTGATTATGCCGCGCTTTCGCGTCCACGCGTAGCCAAAGCAAGTGTTCGACTCCCGCCGCGGCCTGGGAGGAGTCGAGGCCACCAAGCGTTGCACCGACGCGACATGGGATGCGCCAGCGCAACGCGCTGCACGATGGTGGCGCTCGGCGATGTCGTCATTCGATCCGTAAGATCTTACATAACAGCAAGTTACGTATCCGCAATCCATGTGGCATGCGCGCTGCGTGAGCCCGGCGTCCCACCCCAGCGGAAACGAGAGCAACACATGGACGGCAAGAACGACGACAAGACTGATGGCAGCAACAACGGCGACGCAAAGAGCCTGAACTCCGCCGAATACCGGCAGCGTCTCCTGAACAAACTCAACTGCCTCATCGCGGTCCTCGAGGTTGCGATCGGCAAGATCGCCAAGTCGATGGATTCGGACGAAACCAATCGGGATCGCCTGATCCGGATCAAGTCCAACCTCGAGAACACCCTGGCCATCTGTCGGCGCGCCAAAGGCACGCTCTAGACTCGCCTGCACGACTCCGCCGAAACCACGTCGACCCAGACCAAGAACGCCGAACTCCCCGCGCCCAGCAAACCCAACCCCTCGTTCCGATGCTATGTCGAACTCAGCTCCATCGAGGAGTTCCGCAAGTTCAAGTCGCTCCCCGCGATCACAAACGACGACATCGAAACGGCCGACCTCGATGAGCTGACCCGGCGCCTATTCGGAGACGAGTAGGGCCATCCCTTCCCCGTCCGCAGCGCTGACCGTCCCTTCCCCTCGCGGTCTCCCCAGACCGCGGCACCCCAAGCGACAGCGCTGCGGATCGGGTCAGTTCTTCCCCTTCTTTCCCTTCTTCGCCGAGCCGGACTTCTTGTCGTCCGGTTTCGGCGCGCCTCCCTTTCGCAGCGCCCCCTCGACGCGCTGCAACAATCCCGTCCAAATCCGAGCACTCGCCCCAGCGTCGCGAGCCTCGCGCCTGCCACTCGGTGCATACAGGGCCCAGGCCGGGAATGCCTTACCCAGATAGAGTGGCGCCAGGTCCTTCGCGGTGAGCTGCAGCGTCCCGGCTCCGGCCTCGATGTCGGCGCGCGTGACGACATGCAGCGCTAGCTTGTCAGCGTGCTTGGCGGCCAACGCTCGAAGCTTGTCGAGGATCGAAGCCGTGGGCCTCGCCTTCGGATGCACACACACAAACAACGTGTAGTGCGTGCCATCGCCAACCGTGAACTGGGTGCCATCCACCGCCGTGAAACGCCGATTGAGAGCCAGGGCCTTCTTCTTCTTGGCCTTCTTGGCGAGCTCTTGCTGGATCCACTTCTCAAGCCGCGTCGCGTGGTCCTCGGTGAAGCCCACCTCGAGATGGTCGAACTCGAGGCCCTTCCGAAACAACAGCATCGTCGGATAGCCGGCGAAGTCCGGGATCTGTGCACGAATCTCCGCCGTGCCGAGCGCGAGGGGATACTTGATCCCATTGCGCTCGGCGAACTGGCGCACGCGCTCCTCCGCCTTGGCCGTGTCGGCGATCTTCTCGTAGTTCAAGCCAAGGATCACCAGACCTTGATCGCGATACTTCGCATCGAGCCGAACGAGGTGGGGAATGGCTCGGCGACATGGCGGACACCAGGTCCCCCAGAAGTCGATGAGCACGACCTTGTCACGCACATCTTCCTGCGTCAGTCGCTTGCCGCTGATGGTTTCGACTTCGAACTCGAAATCCTCGATCACCGGGCCACCGACCACCGGCTCCTCGCTGCCGGGATCCTGACTCAGCACTGGCCGCGTGAAAGCAAGGCAAACCGACGCTGCGACGAAAACCACGACTCGTATCAGCATCGGACTCCTCCTACGGGCCCTCGGCACCGTCGACTCCGAAATCTATCCACCGAACTTCTGCGACACACCACTAGACGTCGCCTAGAAAACTCGACGACCCCAGCCGCTTCAAGTAGAGGTGGAAGTTGAGCCGCTCGTCCGCATCGATCGGACCCCGCGAACCCGCCGTCCCAAAGCACCGGTCGATCACCCAGTTGGCGAGATGGCACTCGCTGGTGAGTTCTCGACCCTCGATCATCTGCTCGAGTTCGATGATGTCGCGCATCCGCAGCTTCTGTCCCGACGAAACAACCGCCCGGTTGGCGATCAGCTCCTCTTCGCTGCGGCTCACGAGCTGCAGCAACGCGACGATGTCGGCATACGGGTTGCCTTCGAGCAACTCGAGGAACAGCAGGTGCAAGACCATCACGAACTCGTCGTTGGTGAGGCCGAACTCTTCGACAAACTTTCGGATCGGAAACTCATCGGCGCTGGGTGTGCGCGCCAGACGCTTCTCGATGCGCAACGCCACGCGCCGGATGTGGCGCTCCACAGCTCGCTGGGCCCGATCTCCGGCATCACCGCGCAGCCGCCACCAACTCTCTGGCGAAAACAGCCGCTTGGCTCGCGCGCGGTAGAGATTGTGCAGCAGCTTGAGGTCGACAAGGTACTCCTGCTGACTCTGGTAGGGCTTGACCCGCGGTGCACTGCGCCGCCGCTTGAGCCCCATCTCTTCGAGGAACGCGTCGACGATCTCGTCCGACAACCGGAAACGACTCTCGAGCAGCTCGCCTTCGCCATCTTCCTCGTCGCGCTCAACGAGCACGAGCCCATGCGCGCGCAGCAGTCCGTCAGGTTGCAGAAGCTCCAGCCCTTGGAGCAATTCGAAGCTAGAGTCGAATACCGCGGCGAGCAGCGCTCGCCCCTCGACATAGGGGGTCGACGCGCGCAGAAAGCGTCGCAAGAGCGTCGCGAGCAGCAGGAAGTGTCTCGGTTCGAGATTCTTGAGTAGGGCATGGAGCGAACCCTTGAACTCATAACCACTTAGCTCCGCTGCAAGTCGGCGGAGCTTCTCCTTGGATCGCCGTCGCAGCCGACTGAGGGTCGCGGTTTCGAGCCCTGGATCCTGGATCCGACGTCGAATCGCGCGAATCTCATCGCAAAGATCGAGGAGGCGCTGGAGTTCCCCTTGTTGCGCCATTGCCGTAAGTGCCTGCTTTGGAAAAGTTTGTGATTTCTGGAATCGCCGGACAGGTTCGATTATAGACGGTGCGCTCGTCTTGCAAGCCGCCCGCTGCGACTTTGCACATCGACCCGCGGGATCGACTCGCACATCGACCGGCGCTGGCCGCCAGACAACCAAGCATAACTTCTTACCGTAACAAAGCTTACGGCGGAGACCCGGCCAGTGCCCGAGCGACGACGGCTCCTGGATTTGCTCGAGCAGCACTTCGAGTTCGGCAGCGCGGATCGGGATGCGGTGCTCGACCTGATCGAGAAAAGCGATCCTGTCGACGTCGCCCGCTGCTTCGAAGAGTTCGACGCTGAGCCCGTCGCGTCCCTCCTCGAAGCGATGCCATCGGAGCAAGCTGGCGCAATCTTGGTCGCGTTCGGGGATCGGACTCAGCGCGACCTGGTCGCCGGCCTTCCCATCGAAGCGCTCAAGCCGCTGGTCGCGACGCTCCAACCCGACGACGCAGCGGACATCTACAACAAGATTCCACGCCCAAAGCGCCAGGGGGTCCTGGCGAGCCTGCCTACCGAGCTCGCGAACCAGATCCGCAAGCTCGCGGAATACGACGAGGAGACCGCGGGCGGCATCATGACGCCCACCTTCGTCGCAGTGCGGGCGGACGAAACGGTCGGCGAAGTCCTGAGCGAGTTTCGCAACATCGACGAACTCGAAACCGATCAGCTCTACGTCACCGACGAAGCGGGTCACTTGCGCGGCGTCTTCTCGATGCAAGCGCTCGTGCGCGAGGCAGACCCAAAGCGGCGGATCGCGGACCTGATGGAAGCCCAGGTGTTGTCGGTCCACGAGGACGACGACCAGGAAGAGGTTGTCCGACTCGCGTCGACCTACGGCCTCTCGACCGTGCCGGTCGTCGATGACGACAGCCAGCTCGTCGGTATCATCACTGCCGACGATCTCGATTACGTGCAAGCGGAGGAAGCCAGCGAGGACATCTTCCGGATGGCAGGGACGGTCGCCCGCCACCCGACCAAGCTGCCGGTGTCGCGCCGCATCCTTCTGCGCCTCCCGGCGATCCTCGTCACCGTGCTGGTCGGGCTTCTGAACGCACAAATCCTCAGCCACATGCTGCCCTCGACGCCGCAAGGCCACTTCGTGGGCGCGATGCGCTACGTGCTCATCGTCATCGCGCTGGCTGGCAACGTGGCGACGATCGCCAACTCCATCGTCGTCCGTGGGCTCGCGACCGGGGAGCTCGAGCGTGGCCGACTTCTGGACCCGTTCCTCGGAGAATTGCTCGTCGGCATCGGCATCGGAATCGTCTGTGCAGGTCTGACCTTCGCCGGCATCGCAGCGACCGAACCCGCATGGCGACAACTCGCTCCCGCCGTTGCACTGGCCCTCACGGTCTCCGTTTCCTTCTCTGCGATGGCCGGATTCTCGATTCCGGTCGTCAGTGATCGGCTCGGCCTCGATCCGGCGCTCGCCGGCCCTCTCGTCACCGCATTCAACGATTTATCCGGTACGATTGTCTACGTAGCCATCTGTGCGGTTCTGACCACGCAAACCTGACGACATGCAGGATCCAACCAAGAGCGCCCGGCACAGCATCCTCGGCGAGATCGGCAGCCACTTTCCAAGCTGGGTGATCTCGGTCCTAGTCGCGGTCTTCGTCTACTGGACGCTCCGCAATCAGGTCTTGGATGCCTATCCGGTCCCAACGCCAAGCATGGAACCAACGATCGAAGGAGATCCGGAGCATGGCGACGTCGTGCTGGTGGACAAGACCTTCGACAATCGCACGAAGCCCGAACGCTTCGGGACCGTGGTGTTCAAGCAAGACCATCCGCGTCGGATCATCGTCAAGCGCGTGGTCGGTCTGCCAGGCGAGTACATCCTGATCCACAACTACGACATCTGGGTCGGCGCAACGGCGACGGATCTCCATTTGGTGCGCAAGAGCCCGGCTCGCTACGCCGATCTGCTCGTCACACCATGGGACAGTACGATCAGCCGGGACGGACTTCTCTCCAGGGAGTGGAACCGCGAACGAACCAAGGCGGTACGGCGCGGAGCCGCAACGGGCCTCGACCTCGCGGGGCAGGGCGTAACGACGAACGACCTGCTCCCGCCGGAGCGGTGGACCAAGCGAATCACGCGCAGTACTCGCTGGCGCAGTGCGTGGAACCTGACCTGGACCGGCCAAATCACGACCGGCTACATCGACGGTTTCGGCGTGCTCCAGGAGGGATCGGCCGCGGCCTTCGACTTTGGCGTCCGCCTCCGAGTTCGCAGCTTCGAAGGCGCCCGCCTGTGGGTCGATCTCCGCTATGGAGAGCGGGCCTCGTTCGCGCTGTGCTACGAGGCGAATGGCAAGGCATCACTGTGGCGCGACGGCCGCCCTTTCCCGAGCGCGAGCACCGGGGTCGCGGCGCCTGACCTCGTAAGCCAGCCCCGCGAGATCACCTTTCTCTACCTCGACGGCGGATTCCGCTTGGCGGTCGACGGCACCGATGTGTTGGACATCCGCGTGACGTTCGACGAGCTCAAGGAGGCTCGGCGCCGCAGCGGTCGCCGCCACGTTCCACAGAACGGACTGGCGATCGCGGCGAGCGGCTCCCGCGTCACAGTCGAGAGGTTGGCCATCGTGCACGACTTTCACTACCTGTCGATCGGCCCATACGGATCGCACGAACCGATGAAGATCGAGGCCGATGAGTACTTCGTGCTCGGCGACAACAGCCAGGACAGCCGCGACTCACGCCATACCGGACCGATCCGCGCCAAGGACATCATCGGGCGTCCGCTCGCAATCGCAGCACCCTGGCGACGCCATCACTTCATCCCAAGGTAGATCGCGACCCTCTGGGGAGTCCTGCGGCAGAACATTCGTGCAGACCTTGGTTTTCACCCGATGATGCTTGGTATGCAACGCTGGATCTCCATTGCCATGGCCACCTTAACCGGCCTGGCCGCCGCTCAACCCCCGTCCACTCGCCCCGCTCGCCAGCAGCCGAAGAAGCAGCGGCCGGTTCGACGGCCTGTGGTACGACAGGTCATGTCACTGCCCACCTACCCTGTGCAGCCCGTTGGCAGCACGCGGATCACGGTCGATGGTAGCCTGCACGAATGGCCCGCACCGATTCCCGGGATCTTGCTGTCGGATCCGCGTCAGGTGTCGGGCAGCGCACACAAGAGCTGGCACGGCGAATCGGATCTGAGTGCCCGTGGCGGCATGTTGTGGGACGAGGAGTGGCTCTACTGCTTCTTCCTCATCATGGACGATTGGGGTCGGCCCGCCGGCAACGTCAACACGACAGGGCTTCTGCTTCCTATCGGCGATGGCGTCGAGCTCTACTTCGACCCGCAACGCGATACGCGCAGCTACGGTCCTGACCCGGGCCGTAAGGACGACCGCGAGTTTTGGATCGGTATGGCGCCGGACGGCGGGACTCGGTGTGTCTCGTGGCAGCGTCGCACGGCGACGGTGGCGCGGAACTCCAAGACGCGCGCGCGGGTGCTCTATGACACCAAGCGACGCATCTACACCGTCGAAGCGGCGATCCCGTGGCGCGAGCT
>CAYSWE010000194.1:0-8149 GCA_964434515.1 uncultured Phycisphaerales bacterium
GACAATGCCGCTCTGGTTCCCCGCGAAGCTCGGCACTGCCTGTATGAACTGCGCCGTGATGACAGCAGCCGCAGGGCAGGCCGAGGACGTGCCGCCGAGCGCGAATGTGCCGCCGCCGACGCGGGCCGTGATGACCTGCTCGCTAGGCATGTAGATATCGAGGAAGCTCGCCGTGTCGGAGTAGCAGCAGCGTTCGTTGACGAGCCGGTTGCTGTCGTTGCAGTTGGCCGGCGGGAATGGCGAGTATGGCGCACCGTTGGCGTCCCAGACCGAGCCTACCGAGACCACGTTGGTCGAAGCCGCCGGTGAGCCCATCGAATTGGTCCAGCCGTCGTTCCCGGCCGCGGCGAACACGAGGATGCCGTTGCTGCGCGCTGCTCCCGCGGCGCTGTGCACGGTTCCGGAAGTCTCGGCGCTGAAGAGACGGCCACCGCCCAGCGACATGCTGATGATCTTGATCGGGTTGCCGCCGCCGACACCGTTGCGATTGGTGACGCACCAGTTGATCGCATTCGCGATGACACTGTTGAACGCGTTGGGGAACACCGTGAGGCAATAGAGGTGTACGCTGCGGGCGTAGCGCCGCACGATCGCCGATGTCCCGGTGCCGTGGAACGCGTCGTTGAAGTTGCGCGAGTGGACTGTCTGGTTGGGGTCCGAGAAGTTGACCCCGGCCTTGACGATACTGTTGGGCAGAGTCGTGGATCCACCGAGTTCCGGGTGCAGCAGGTCGAACTTCGTGTCGATCACTGCGACGCCGATTCCAGCGCCGCGATGGCCGGCCGTGTCCGCCGACGTGGATCCGGTTAGCGCACGTCCCTGCACGGTCATGAGCTTGTTGAGCCGATCGAGCCAGAGATACTTGACGTCGTTGCGTGCGGCGAGTGCTCGTAGCGCGGCCACGCTGTGTACCCGGGCGACGAGGCTGTATTGCAGCGTCAAGCGGTCAATGATCTGCACCTGCTGGCGCGCGGCAAGTGGCGCCGTCGCAAGGAAGCTAGCTACGAACGCCGCTTGTCGGCGTCGCACGTTGGTGGCAACGGCGCTCACGGCATCGCGCACCGTGGCATTGTCAAAGGTCACATCGCGTGGCTGTCGCCGCACGTCAATGACCACGCGAAGATAGCGTTTGGCGATCCCACCAACTCGGTAGAATCCGCGTTCGGCGAGTTGGCGAGCCGCGACGGCGAGTTGGGGGTCGACTTTGGAGTCGCCATCCGGCTTCAGCGTGGCGAGCGGAGCAGGTGTTGCGCTCAGAGATTGCGCGTGGACACCGCCGAGGACGATCAAGCCGGCAAAGCCGATGGCGATCGATGTCCGAAGCGAAGTTCGGATCGTAGTCATGTGTTTCCTCCGTGATAAGAGAGACGGACGGGAGGAGGCGTAGTCGGACCGACGCATCGACCCGGCCACGTCCCAATCAGTCCATACTATGCCGGTTTTGGGTCCATGCGTCACGTTGCGACTCTAGGTCGACCCGCAGCGTCCGTCGGTCGGTTCCTGTGTGGTGGACCGATGCATACGCTACGACGCTTTGCGATTCCAAAGTTCGTACGCCTCGAGTTCGCTACGACAGAGCGAGGCGTGCGCAGCCGGCTGTGTCGGCGTAGGCGCTGTGCCGCCGGCCACGAAGGCCTAATGGCTCAACAAAGCTCGCCGATCAGGCGTCGCCACGCGGCACGCTCTCGGGCTGGTGTCACGAGCCTCGCGAGCCTCCTGCATTGCGCTCGTAGTTTGCGGCGGAAGCCTGCATCCGCCTCGAAGCTCTGCATCAGGGCGGTGAGCGCGGCGGTATTCCCGGCCGGGAAATAGCCGGCGTACGAGTCGCCGAGGATCCCGACGTTGCCGTCGATCCGCGACGCGAGTAGGGGCACGCCGCAGGCCAACGCCTCGGAGACGACATTGGCGCCGCCCTCGAGGCGCGAGGGCACGCACACCGCGCTGGCGCGGGCCAACAGTCTTCGTGCCGCGCCTGGTGGTTTGGGGCCACGGAACTCATAGCGGCGATTTGCAGCCGATTCCCGTGCGACGCGGAGTGCCAGCCGCTCGTCGAGGACCGCGCCGACGTGGACGACGCGAATGCGCGATGCGGCGGCGAGCCCGCGGGTGGCGTACGCGGGCCGCAGGGGGTCCTTGACCGGGCGGATGTTGGCCAGCAGGGCGATCTCCAAGGCGGTACGAATGGCTTGGGGGCGCGGACGAATCGGCGTGGCGGCCTGGTAGATCACGCGGACACGGGACCGCAGACGCGCCGGTAGGCGCAGCGCCGCCCGGCTCTGGAGCGCCACGAGGCGATCGGCGGAAGCGATCGCTCGTTGGGCCGGTCTGCTCCGCGGCAAGTCCTGATAGATGTCGGTTCCGGCCAGCAGGAGGATGGTCGGTCCGAGCGCCTTGTCGCGACGAAGCACGGCACGCGCCGACTTGCGTGCGTGCACCGCGATGAGCAGATCGCCCCAGGTCCCGGCTCGATCCGCGGCCGAGTCGACGACACGGACCTGGTGGCCGAGGTCGCGCAGCATCGACGTCCAGCGCCGCGTCGTCGCCGCGTTGCCGGTCCGCTTGCCAGGCACCTGCGGAGTGACGATTTCGATTCTCAGTCGTGGCGTGCGCAAGTGCGGAAACCGGAGATGATGTCGGCGCGGCAAGGCTCGAAGTAGTTGCGCCACGTTGGGCGCAGCAGGCGGCGAGTCGATGCCCAACTCCCCCCACGGAGCACCTTGCGGGTCCCGAAGAACGGTAACGAGTACTCCTTGTAGGGATCCGCGACGAAGCCGGGAAAGGGTTCGAACGTGCTGCTGGTCCATTCCCACGTGTTGCCGAGCATCTGCCGGCAGCCGATGTCGCTCTCTCCCGTGGGATGTCGATCGACGCTGGTTGGACCGATGGTCTGCCAATCGAAGTTGGCGTTTGCGGGATCGACCCCACGTGCGGCGCATTCCCACTCGGCCTCGGTGGGCAAGCGACGGCCGGCCCACCGGCAGAAGGCGTCTGCTTCGAACCAGGTCACATGGGACACGGCGCGCCGTGCGTCGATCGGCTCCCAACGATCGAAGCGACGGCATTCGTGGCCGTGCCGACCGAGCCGCCAGTAGGCCGGACGTTGGTGTTCGCCGGCGCAGCGCCACTGCCAGCCGTCGGTGCTCCACAGCGTTTCGTCCGTATAGCCACCGCTTTCGACGAACTCGGCGAACTCGGCTTCGGTCACACAGCGCCTTGCGATACGGAAAGGCGCGAGCTCGACGGTGTGTGCCCACTTTTCGTTGTCGAACACGAACCTCCCGTCGTTCTCCGCACCAAGTCGGAATCTCGTTTCCGGTAGCACCGCGTCACCGCTGAGTTGGTCGTCCGGGTCACATGTGGTCCGTTCGCAGCAGAACGTGGGGGGCGCGTAGCCGAGCGTCTGGCGCATGTAGGTGAAGGCTTCGGCATGCATGTCTTCATGGAAGACCGAGAGTGTCACGAAGTAGAGCTCAGTCGGCGACAGGTCGGTCGCGGTCAAGAGGTCGAGGATTGCGTCGCGGACGCGGGTCGCGTAGTCCACGACTTCGCACCGACTGAGCTGCGGCAGATCCCACCGAGTCGGATGGGGGACGTTGGCCGAGTCATAGATGTCCGGAGTCTCGAGCAAGGACTCGCGCCCGAGCGCGTGGCGCAAGACCCACTTCTCGTGAAACCAAGCCACGTGGGCGAGTTCCCAGGCGAAGGGCGTCACTAGCGGCGACCGAGGCACCTCGCACTGCGCGTCGGTCAAGTCGGCAACCACCGCCAAGCTGCGCGCACTCGCATCCCCGACCCAGCTAGCCAGAGTCTCTTGGTCCGGAAGTTTCATCGTTGTCTTGACTCACACTACCAGGCGGCGTTCGGCCAGCTCGAACACCGCTTGTGCGGCGAGCGCCATCAGCGCCGCGGGGATCGCGCCAGCGAGAATCCTCGCATGATCGTCGAGAGTCAGGCCAATGAAAATCGATTGGCCATAGCCGCCCGCACCAACGAAACCGCCGAGTGTCGCCGTGCCGATGTTGATGACTGCCGAGGTCTTGATTCCGGCGAGGATCGATCGGGCGGCGAGAGGGAGCTCGACATGGATGAGCTGTGCGCGGCGTGTGAGCCCGAGTGCGTCGGCGGACTCGCGCAGTTCGCTGGGGATTCCGACCAAGCCGGCGTGGGTGTTGCGCACGATCGGCAGGAGGCTGTAAAGGAAGAGGGCCGCGAGTGCCGGCCACGTCCCGTGTCCGAACAGCGGGATCATCAGCGCCAGGACTGCGAGTGACGGGATCGTCTGTAGGACACCGACGGTCGCGAGCACGACCTGTCCGAGGCGCGGGCGCTGTGCCGCGAGGATCCCGAGCGGGATCGACACCAAAATCGCGCACGCCAGTGAGACCAGCACCAGGAATAGGTGTTCGCGCGTCTCGCGGGCGATGCGCGCCCATACCGACTCCGCGTCGTCGGGCGCGTGGACGCCAAGCTTACGTTCGAGGAAGCCGGCAGCGACTCGCTGCTCGGAGAGCTTGTCGATCTTGGCCTTCTCGTTGAGCGCGACCATCGTCTTGGCGTCGACGGCTCCCTCGAGCTTGCGCAGCGCCGTCACTACGTCCGGGTGACGCGTCCGGAGGTCGCGCCGCCAGAGCACGACCGCGTCATAGCGGGGGAAGTGCTGCCGATCGTCGGCCAGGACGACGAGGTCGTAGTAGCGAATCTCAGCGTCGGTCGAGTAGAGTTCCATCGCATCGATCGAACCTGCTGCGAGCGCGCGGTAGGCGAGCCCATGCTCGAGCCCCTGGACGCTCTTCTGCGGCAGGTCGTAGGCGCGGCGGAGGCTTGGCCAGCCGTCTCCGCGTTCGAGGAACTCGTGTGTGAAGCCGAAACGAAGCTCCGGATGATGGCGTAGATCGGAGATCTTCGTCAGTTTGTAGCGTGCTGCGACCTGCTCTGTCACACCAATGGCGTAGGTGTTGTTGAAGCCGAGCGGTGCACTCATCTCGATGCCGTGCTTGGCGAGGGCTTTGCGCATCTCGCTGGGTGAGCCTGCGGGCTCGCCGGCGAGGATGACCTTGGCGATCGTCCCGGTGTAGTCGGGATAGGCGTCGAGCGAGCCACGCTCGAGCGCACGCCAACAGACCTGCGTGCCTTCGAGTCCGCGATCGTGGACCACGCTCTCTCCGGTCGTCGCGACCAGCTGGGTGAGCATCTCACCGAGCACGAGCGATTCGGGAAAGGACTTCGAGCCGACGTGCAGCTTGGAACTACAGCTCGAGGCCAACAGCGCCATCAGTAGAAGAATCCGCGTCATGAGCGGCGCTCCTGCGAGCGGACGAAGCGTGTGACGAAGGCGTTGGCAGGGCGTTTCTCGAGTTCGTCCAAGGTTCCCTGCTGCGCGATGCGGCCGGCTTCGAGCAACACGATTCGATCGGCAAAGTAGCCGGCCTCCGCCAGGTCATGGGTCACGAGCACGACCGTCTTGCCGAGCTCACGAAAGATCGACCGCAGGTCTCCTTGCAGATCTGCGCGGATCATCGGGTCGAGTGCACCGAGGGGCTCGTCGAGCAAGAGAAACTCCGGATCGAGCATGAGCGCGCGCATGAGGCTCACGCGCTGTCGTTGTCCGCCACTGAGCTCACGCGGGCGCCGGTCTAGCGTGGCTCGCGGCAACTGGACGAGTTCGGTCAGCTCGTCGAGCCGTGCGGTAATGCGCGTGGCGTCGTGGCGTAGGTGGCGCGCCAGGAGAGTCACGTTGTCGCGTGCTGTCAGGTGCGGGAAGAGCCCGCCTTCTTGGATGACGTAGCCCATGCGGTGGCGTGCTTTCCGGATCCGATCGTGGCGGAGAGGCTCTTCATCGACCAGCACGACTCCGGCGTCCGGGTCGACCAAACCGATCAGCAAGCGCAGCAGCGTCGATTTTCCGCAGCCGCTCGGACCGATCAGTACGGTCGTCTGCTGGGGTAGGATCGTCAGATCGAGTTCCTCGATTACCGGTCGATCGCCGTAGCTTTTGCTGACTCCGCGGAACTTCAACACGATCGTCGCTCAGGCATCACTGCGGGCCAGGATCCACACGGCACCTTCGATGGACAGGATGCTCCCCTGAACGGCCTCGCGCCCTTGTGCAAATCGTGCAGTCGGATCATCCCGCGTCTCAGTGGAGGCCGAGGTGGCGGCGTAGAATCTCAAGTGCCGCCAGCGAGTCCGCATAGCGGCGCCGCCTGGCTGCCTTCACGCCGGCGGCCTTGAGTTGCGCATGTGCCACGTCGCTGCTGTGTGCCTCGTCGACGGTTGCGATCTCAATATCCGGCAACTCCTTGCGCAGCCGTTCGACGAACGCGAGCACCTTCTTCGCCTGTGGTCCGGTTGTCCCGCCGAGGCCGAACGGGACCCCGACGACGACGACTTCGGTTGCGCGCTCGCGGACGACGTCGGCGACGCGCGGGGGCAACGCCTGGAGGCCAATGTGATCGATGCGCTCGAGCGGAACACAGATCGTGCCTGTCGCGTCGGTTGCGGCGAGGCCGGTTCGGCGTTCGCCGGGATCGAGAGCGAGATAGCGTGTCGGTGTGCTCACTGGAATACGCTGGAGGAGGGTAGCCTGCGCCCCGGGAGCGGTGCCAAGGGGACCGGACGCATGTGACGCTCCAGCGGTTTGAAGCGGGCACGGGTGCGCGTATTGCCGATGTAGCCGGCGACGTCGTAGGAGACCAAGCTGTTGGCGACCACGCGAAAGATCCCGGGCAGCAGGGTGACCGGACTCGCCCCCGGGAACAGGTTCGGGAAGTCGATGCTGAGTCGAAGGTAACCGTCGTAGCTCAGCGAACCCTTCCCCTCGACTCTGAGGAGCGGTGAGCGCAGGAGGAAGCGCTTGATCTTGAAGCTCGAGTCGCGCCCGTGGATTTTGAGCAAGGCTGCCGTGAAGTTGGGCCGCTTGTCGGGCTTCAGCAGGCTGTAGATGCTGTGGAACAGCGGCGCGTCCCCCAGGTAGCCATCGCGCACACCTAGGTTCAGGTCGAGTTCGAGCGTGGTTGGGTCGATGGTGTCGAGCGCGGTACGCAGTTCGCCTTCCACGAATCCGAAGTAGCGTTGCGCAGTGTGGAAGTTCGCGAGTAGGCGCTCCAGGCTCACGTTGCGCACGTCGATGTTGAGCGCGAGCCGGCGCCGCTCGTCGAGGTCGAAGGTCAGGAGTGGAGCTCCCGCCGGCACCTTCGGAGGTGCTAGGCTCCGCAACACGCCGCCGTGAAAGCGGACGGTCCCCGTGGGGATTGTGAAGCGTTCGTTCGTTGCGACAAAGGGGCCGCGCGCGTCGCTGAACTGCTGGCCGAACGCGACGAAGCTGAGGTTGCTGAACTCGCCCTCGAAACTACCGCCCCTCGGGTCGAACGATCCTTTGTGCAAGATCACGCGTCCGGCGATGTCGGTCGCCCGCGTTCCCAGATCCAGGGACACGTTGTGTGCTCGGAACTCGCCACCGCGGAACTCAGCCGAGATGCCCAGACCTTCCGCCCCCTCTGGTGGATCCTTGGGGACGCGCAGCAGCATCTGCAAGCCGACGACGGAAGCTTGGCCGCTAGCCTTGCGTTCGAGATACGCGCGCCGAATGTCACCGCTGAGCAGATTGGCGAGACGTTCGTCGATCGGGTAGCGGTGCGCCGAGAGCTCAAGGTCGAGCAGCGTGTCACCGGCTTCCTGCCAGATGCGACCCTTGTCGCAGGTAATCTTGGCCTCACCGACCAACCCCGTTAGATTCCGGATTGTGATGACGTGCTGCTCGTCGATTCGCACTTCGCCGGACATGCGCGTCAAGACGTCCGGTAAGATCGCCGCCTTGGAGACAACGTTGCGCAGGTCCAGGGACAGTGACTGACGGAAGTCCGGATCACCGTCCTCGCGGCGCAGATGCAGCACGGTATCCACGCGCCCGGTCGCTCTGGAGAGTTCCCACAGGCGTCGCGTGATGACCTGGCGATCGATCAGAATCTTCGCCAGCTCCTCGCGGAGTTCGACACCCTTGGCGACGACGCTGATGTCGGTCTTGGGCGCGTCCTCTTTGCCCTTGGCGAACGCGATTGAGCCCTGGAACAGCAGCCGTGCGTCGAGCCCACGGCCCGTCAGGCCGAGCAGCTCAACACGGGTCTCCCGACTGTCTCCATGCAGCACGACC